>CAZROZ010000007.1:0-9329 GCA_964601745.1 uncultured Lachnospiraceae bacterium
TCTTCGCGATGATGGGATGCCGATTGAAAAGATCGCTAAGATGATTAGAGTTAGTGCCGCCACTGTGCAGGAATGGCTCTCAGAACCGCAGGGGGCACCCATAAAATAATCTGAGCAGTAAAATAATCTGAGCAGAATGAAAAATCCGGAGAAACGCAGCTTGCGGCTCTCCGGTTTTTACTTTTTTATCACTTTTTTGTCATTCCAATTTTGTCAGATACTCTATGAAATTTCTTTTGATAATCACACTTCAGGCCATCGTGAAATTGACGTAAGACCTGTGAGGTAAACCAGGATCATCGCGGTATATATAGCTAACGACATAATCAAGTTCATTTTGATTTTCAATGAATTCAACATTAAAAAGTAAGGTGCTTAATGTCGTTTACTATATCCCTTCGCAGAAAGTGATGGAACTCCGTTGACACCGGAAAGAAGCATATTGGTGTCATCCCTATCCTGCGCCACTGGATGGTACGTGTGCTTCCGCGAGATTTTCTCGCTCTTATGCAAAGAAAGGTAGCAGTCCATAACGATAAGTCCTCAGATCCCGTCCACAATGCCTTTCAGCACCAAAGCGCCCCGATCAGGATTTTTGGCACTCACAGACAACCCGATAATCACTTCGTCCCGATACCACCCGGCTTTGTGAAGCGGCGAATCTTCCTTCAGGCGAATGCCGCAGAGGACCTTCGCCCCGTTTTCCTCTCCATACCATAAATTCTCCCCGCAGGCATCCAGGATCTCCGGGGGGAGAACCGTCGTCAGATCCGCGAAACACTGCTGCGAGGCATATCCCGAAAATGTCTCCTCATCGGCGGCAAAAAGATCCACGTCCCCCATGGAAAAAAGCGCGGCTATCACCTGAATCATATAGAAATCCGAGCCGTCATGCGTGATCTGATAGGTGTCATCCACTTCCACATAGATATTCTGTCCGGTCTCCTTTTCCAGCAGATCCTCAAAGAGTGAATCTTCCCTGTCCTGTGCGTTGACGAGTACCACGTAAAGTCCCGGGTTCTTTCGCGTCGCGAAGTGGACAATCGCGGAAGTGCCAAGCGCCACAACTATCAGCGTGACTAGAATCGGGATTTTGTAATAGTCCCAGATATAACCGACCCGCTCCTTTGGCGAGAGCGGTTTCAGTTTTTCCAGTTCTCCCCGCAAGAAATTTTTCATTTTCCCCATCGCGCAATCCCATTTTCCCCTGGTTTTCCTCACATTTCCAATAGCAAGAGAGGCACTGTATCAACCTTTCTGATTTGGAATTTTTCTCAAGGCCTCATCCAACTGCTGGATTCTATCCTCCGGCATATTTACCATTTGCAGAACGCCTCTCACCGTCATATTGCCGAGGAATTCGAAGATGCTCTCATACTCCACTCCCTGCTGCTCCGCTATGACATGGAACGCCGCATAGGCAGCTCCGAGAATGTGCTGCACCGTTTCACCCTGCTTTTTCAGATGGCTCAATGTGCAATCCACGGATAAAAATTCATCTCCATTGGAATTCAGTGTCGGCGGGATCACCGGTTCTCCCATGCCTTGAGTCGTCAATTTCCCCAGAATCTCCCATAACCAGGAAATGCTCTCAGGCACCCAATTCGCCAGCCGGTCCGTAGCAGGAAAATTGATGATGTCTGGCGTCCCGGTGGCGAAACCGTGCTGCCCATAAGAGTAAATGTGGAGTTCAAAATTGATGCCTGCTTTCTCCAGTGCAGTCGCGAAACAAAGGGAATTGGAGACATTCACCAGACCGTCATCTCGAGCCGCCACCAAGAAACAGGGAACCGTATCGCTGTCGATATACTCTATGGGATACGGAAGACCTGGCTCGCAGGCATCCACGATCCCCGGCAGGACCGCCGCATACACCAGGATCGCGGCTTTGGGGCGATGTATGGCCATGGTCGCCACGCAGGCCGCCAGATGTCCACCCGCAGAAAAACCCACCACAGCGGTGCGATCCATGTCAATTCTCCACTCTTTCGCATGATCCTCGATCAGGGCCATCGCCTCCTCGTAATCATTCAGTGGGTAAGGCCAGCCGCCTTTGTCTTTCAAAGTGTAGCGCAGCACTGCCGCTTGAAATCCCTCCGCCATGTACTTGAGTGCTACGTTCTCCGCTTCCCGGGCAGAACACATCGCGTACCCGCCGCCGGGCAGCACCACGATCAGCGGACGCTTTTCGATCTTGGACTCCGGGCTGTCCTGATTCAGATAGACTGTCAACGTGACATTCCGCTCCTTGGATAATGTAATTTCCTCGATTCTCATCTCTTATTTCTCCTCTTCTCTTTGAAAATCATGACCAGATCTTAAAGTCAATTTGACACTTTCCATTCAATGCATATTCTCATGATCTGAGATCAATCTGACACTTCCCATGCAGCGCACATCTCCATGATCTGAGATCAATCTGGCACTTCCAATACAGTACACTTCATCATCCGGCACCCTCAATGCCGTTAATTAAAAAGTAAACCATCATGCCCCGCAAACGGGACGCTACCATGAATGAAAGCCCCCGCTCCACATATGGGGCACCACCATGAATGAAAACAAAAATCCGAACCCTGCGCACTGCAAAGTCCGGATTCTGCTAGTCTGGAGCATACGGGACTCGAACCCGTGGCCTCAACAATGCGAATGTTGCGCGCTCCCAACTGCGCTAATGCCCCGTCACCTGGAAAAGAACATTTCTTCCCTCCAACCACTCCAAGAGTATACCATACTTTTGGGGAAAAGCAACCAGCTTTTTTAAGGAAAAAGAGGGGGACCCCATTCCTCACAGGTCCCCTTCTTCTCATAAAACAAACAATATTCTCTTCCGGTCGCCAGCAAGAAAGTCTGCTCTCATTTATAGTGGTGCTCCCTGTGTGGAGCATGAAAGTCTACTCTTGCCGCATGGCCTCAATGGCACTGATTTTCGTGGCGCGATTGGCGGGATAATAGCCGGAGACAAGTCCCACCAGCACGGCAAACGCCACCGCCGCGAGTCCGAGCCAGATGGGAATCACGGAATATTTCATCGACTCCACGCCGATGCCCACAGTACCCATGATCGCGGAAAACAGCGGCCCGCCGAAGCGATTAATCAGATAGGAGACAAGATAGCTGACCGCCAATCCGATCACCCCGCCGATGAGTCCGATGAGACCCGCTTCAAATAAGAACAGTTTTCGGATATCCCCCACCACGCAGCCCAAGACCTTCATCACGCCGATTTCCTTGGTCCGCTCATAGATAGACATGACCATGGTATTGGCAATACTGATTGCGGAGACCAGCATGGCCACCGCCCCGATCCCGCCGAGAACCAGCTGCAGCATATTGGCAGTCTGCTGCATCGGTTCCATCATGCTGCTGAGACTGGACGTCTGGAAGCCCATCTCCTTGATGGCATCCTGCACTTCTTCCACATGGTTGACAGAATCGGCGGTGAGCACTATAGAATCATACTTCTCCAGTTTTGCCATGGCCTTTTTCTGGTCGGTCTTCTTCATGCCCTTGGTCATCTGCTGATAAGCCCGCATAAAGGAAGTCATGTCCATGTAAATAGAATAATCCGTGTCCTGATAACCGCTGGTCTGCTGCAGAATAACCACATCCTGCGCCTTTGTCTTTTTTTCCTTGTACCCTTGCTCCATCTCAAATTCCCAGTCACTCACGGAATAAACCAGGTGCATCTTTTCCGGATCAAACACCACGGGCTCATAGCGAAAACTGCTGGGATTATAGAAAGTGTTGGGAATATATCCGCCCAGAATCAGCGTCCCTGGATTCTCTCCGGTCGGAATCGTCCCATAGGAAGGCTCCGGCAGTTCCAGCGCTCCAAGCGAGTCAAAATCCACTCCGTATAAAGTTGAACTCGCCTGATATTTCCCCGCATACATAGAGATGGAGGCGCTTTTTAACGGCGTCACTACCTTGACATGAGGCAGCGCACGCAGCTGTTCCACCAGAGTATCATTCAAATCCTGCTGAACAGAATCCACATACTCTCCGTTTTCATTCATCACATCCGCATATTTCGTCACTCTGATCTGGTTCAGGCTTCCCAGCTCCATCACCGATTTCTGATAATTGACATTCATGCCGATGCCGATGGAGACCATGACCACGATACTGATGGTACCGATGACAACACCGAGAACTGTCAATGCGGTCCTCGCTTTCCGGCGGCTCAGATTTCGAAGCCCCATCCGGAGCAGATCACTCATCCTCATCTTCTAATTCCTTCGCTTTTTTCTTTTTGCGCCAGATAATCAGTCCGACGATGATCACAGCCGCTGCCACCACACCGATGGCGACGGGTACCTGCCAGCTCTTCTGGGTTCCGGGCTCTTCCATCATACCCGGGTCCTCCATCATGCCTGGATCCTCCATACCCGGATCGTAGACGGGCATCGCCTCAATGGTTCCGGTAAACTTGGTGGGCAGTTCTATCGGCTCTCCGTTGCTGTCCTCATAAGTGATAATCAGCGTGCCTTCCCACTCACCAGCCATGCCCGCAGTGACCTCCACCTCGTACGTGTTGCCGGTGCCGGCCTCCACATTTCCGATATAGGTCATGTCACCGGTGGGGGTGAACGCCTCGCTCTCCACCCGGGCAGTCACATTGGAGAGGACTGCTTTTCCCATGTTATAAAAATCAAAGGAAATCGTGGTGACCTCTCCCTCTTTGGGAACTTCCCAGGTCCCCACCACGATATTGCTGACCACAGGCCGGGAATTTTCCTGCACCTGCAAATTTAAAATTTCCTCCACCTCGACGCCCGGCGACACCGCTTGGTCAGAGACTGGCATCCCGTCGTATTCGTACTGGAATTTGATGGACAGCGGGTAAGATTTGGTGGTGCAGTCATTCTTGATCTTCAGCGGGATGGAATAAGTATCCTTCGCCTTCGGTCTGATCTGATCGATGTAGAAACTGTTGCTGCCCTCGGTGACACTGAACACGTTCTCCTCTGAGGAGAGAGTCACCTTGATGTTGGTGGCGGAGACCGATTTGTGGGTATTGTTCACTGTGAACGTCAGGGTGAACGTTTTACCTGCCTTTAACGGATCTTTCCCCGTATTGTAATCGCTGATGATCAGCTTCGGGGTACCCACCGGCTTCTCCTCTTTCGGCGGTGCCTCTGTGGTGGTCTCCGGCGGATCCACTACGACTTCAATATAGGCCTTTGCGGAGATGCTGCCGGAGCTGCTCCCCGCACCGGAACTGCCGCCGGTCGCGTGATATACCTGACCCTCCCCCTCACCGTTTGGTTCTGTACTGGGTTCCGTAGGGGATTGTGTAGTCGTTTCCGGCGGAGTGACAGGTGGCGCCGAAGTGCCATCTGATCCCCATGTCACATTGATATCAAAGGTGTAAAGACCTGGCTCCGCATATTGAGAGAGTTTATAATCGAAGGTATACTTCCGGGAACTTCCCCCTTGCAGGGATTCTGTCACCAGATCAGAGGGTTCAAATTGCGGAATGAAATTAGCTTGATCGGAGATATTGATGACAATATTTTCCGCTGGCAGCTCCCCCGCATTGTCCAATATAAAGGAGATGAAGGCTTTTCCCTTCGGCTTCACCCGAGAGGTAGAATCAATAGAGTGAATCGACAGCTGGGATTCCCTCTTCTCCTGGGTGACACGGATGCGCAGAGGATAACGGTGAGTCAACGGTTTTTCATCTGTGAACTCCTGATTACTGAACTCTCCGGTCTCGTCATCATACAAAATATAATACCCCGTCACATTGATGTTATAGGAGTATAGTCCCGCCTTGGCGTTCTCATTGATTTTCAGATCGAATTTCACGGTCATGGGACCATGAGCGTTATTGCCGATGGGACGATCATACTGGATCACCTGTAAATCGTCATTGAGCATCACAGCGGGTACATTTCCGCTGGTCAGGTCCAATTTAAAAATCGGCTCCATCACAGCTGTGTAACTTATTACGATCGGTATCTCCATAGGGATGGTTTGTCCCGGGACGACTTCAACGATCGGATTGTCGCCGTCGATGGAGAGCTTTGGTTCGCCAAAACCAAATGATGACGCGGCTGCTCTCGTCGACCTGACTCCCGCTATCAGCAGGAACGCTGCCAGTGCCGCCAGCAGAAGTCTCCCCGCGCAAAACTGTTTCCTGTTCAAGATTTTGTTCCTCCCGTTTCTTTTTTATTTTCTTTCTTTTCTTCTACCCTTTTGTTCCCTGCGTCTCTTCGGTACCCTGCTCTCGCTGTTCCATCAACGCCTCAATCTCTTTGCCATCCACCGCGGGAATCTCTTCCTCCGGCATGTCCGTCACATTCTCTTTCCCGGAGAGGATCCTCTCCTCCTCCGCTTTCACCGTCTCCTTCACGGAAGAAATCAATTCTTCCTCTGACTCTCCTTTTTCCTCTTCCCCGGGCGGTGACACTGCCTCTTCCGTATTAGAGATCGTATCCGGATTCCCAGTCATCTCCGGCGGTGTCATACCAGACTGGCCTCCGCCTTCGTCCAGCGGATCGCCGTCCATCATCGTGATAGGTCTGCTCTTGTCCGGAATCTCAATGCGCTGAATCTTTCCGTCCAGAATATGGATAATCTTATCGGCAAAAGAAGCCAGCCTCACATCGTGGGTCACCATGACAATAGTCTGATGATTCTCTTTGGACATCCGCCTCATCAAATTCATCACGTCCATGGCAGTCGCCGTGTCCAGATTACCGGTGGGCTCATCCGCGAATACCAGAGCAGGCTTTCCCACGAACGCTCTGGCGATGCCCACCCGCTGCTGCTGACCGCCACTCATCTGCTTGGGCAGATGCATCATTCGATCTCCAAGACCGACTTCTTTCAGCATCTTCTTCGCCCGTTTGCGCCGCTGTGCCCGGGGCACCCGCTGAAAAACAAGGGGAAATTCCACATTCTCCAAGGCAGTCATGGTTCCCATCAGATTATAGGACTGGAAGACAAAACCCAGATTCTTCTGTCTGAATTTGGCCAGCTGCTTCTCCGTCATATGGGGAATGCTGTGGCCGTGAATCCGGATCTCACCGGAGGTAGCCTTCTCCATCCCTGCCATGAGATTCAATAAAGTCGACTTCCCGGAACCGGACGTGCCCAGCAGACAGCAAAACTCCCCCGCTTCCACGGAAAAGGAGACATTGTCCACTGCAACAATCTTCTCTTTGCCCATTCGATAGACTTTCCGCAAATTGCGAACCTCCAGAAAGCTTTCTTGTTCCATCCAGTTTTCCCCCTCTCCGGCGCTACCCGCAAAATTCGACTTAGTATATCATAACGACCTATTGTTTACTAGAGATTTTTCTTTAACTTTTCTTAATTTTGCAAGATTCTATCCCGGAAAAAATGGAAAATAGATTGCAGCTTTGTGACGAATGTATTACCGCGAAAAATCGGCAGGCAATGCGGACCGGGGAGAGCTTTCCATCCCCTTCCTCCTTCCTCATCGGCAAATTTTTCAGTTCAAATCCCATCCAAGATATGCTATCATGTCTGGGTGTCAAAAGGTGGTTTCCCTATACTGTTTGTGCGTCGGCAGGCGGCTTCGATACGCTGTTTGCGTCCCGATAGGATTTCCTGGAAACGTCCGCCGCCAATCCGGGCTATCGCCCTACTTGCTCAAACGCCTTTAGCATTGCTCTTGTCCAAGCGGATTGGCCTGTGAGCAGTCTATCCACCTGCCCATTACTGCTGAGCACCACCATGAATGAAAGCCTATCTTTTTATCTTGAAAAGGAGTATGTATCATGACAAAACAAAATCCAATCGTCACCATCCAAATGAAAGACGGCAGCATCATCCGCATTGAATTATACCCGGACATCGCACCGAATACTGTGAACAATTTCCTCTCTCTTGTCCAGAAAGGCTTCTATGACGGTCTGATCTTTCACCGGGTCATCAAGGGTTTCATGATCCAGGGCGGCTGTCCGAACGGTACCGGCACAGGCGGTCCCGGTTATCAGATTAAAGGTGAATTTTCCCAGAATCGTTTCCCCAATTCTCTGAAACACACGGCAGGCGTGATCTCCATGGCACGGACGATGGCACCGAATTCCGCCGGATCCCAATTCTTCATCATGCAAAAAGACGCTCCCCATCTGGACGGCGCTTATGCGGCTTTTGGAAAAGTAATTGAGGGAATGGATGTGGTGAATCAGATCGCAGAGGTTCCCACTGATTTTCAGGACCGTCCCAGGACGCCTCAGATCATGGAGCACGTGACGGCGGAGACGTTCGGCGAGACGTATCCCGAGCCGGAGCGCTGCTGACAAGGAGGGGATCCATTTCAGTGGCCGCGTCAATTAGTTGAACACAAAAAAAGCCGGGATGACAGAACAATATATTCTCTCATTCCGGCTTTCCTTCCTGTTATTGCGCCATCAGGGTACAAGGATTGCCCCATCAAGGTACAGGGACATTAACTCTAAAACTCCCACAGTCCTTTCTCCGCCAGATCCTGCTGTGCCGCCGCGCGATCTCGCGCAATCTGGTCCTTCAGCGCTGCCAGATCCGGGAAATATGTTTCGCTGCGGATTTTATGATGCAGCTGCACCCAGGCTTCCTTTCCGTAAAGATCCCCCTCTACGGCAAAGACATAGGTCTCTGCCAGAGGCACGGGTTCCGCACCCACACTGGGCTTGCACCCCACATTGGTCACGCTGGGATGAAAGGCGCCGTCTAATTTCGTCATGGAACTGTAAACGCCGTAAGGAGGCAGAAGCTTCTCGGGGGAGAACTGCTGATTGATGGTGGGAAATCCCAACCTCCGACCAAGAGCCCTGCCATGTATCACCGGCCCATAAATCTCATACGGGGTCCCCAAGAGGGCGGTGACCTTCTCCATCTCTCCCAAAAGAAGCAGATCCCGGATCCTGCTGCTGCTGACCACATCCCCGTCCATTCTCACTCTAGGAATTACCACTAATTGAAATCCAAGGCACCGGGATAAGTCCCGCAGCAGATCCACATTTCCTGCCCTATCTTTTCCAAAACAAAAATCATCTCCCACCGCCAGCATCGCCGCGGACATTCTCTCAAGCAGAAATTCCCGCACGAAAACCTCCGGTTCCGTATCCCGAAATTCCCGGGTAAAGGGGAGACAGAGAATTTCATCCATTCCCAGGCTTAGTGCTGTCTGCCTGCGCTCTTCCTCCGTCAGCAGAGACTGCCTCCGCAGATCCGCTTGGCGAAAAGTAAAAAGCACCGTCTTCTCCGCAACCTGGTCCCGCTTGGCTTTGCAGACCGCCTCCAGCAATTTTCTGTGTCCGATATGCAGTCCATCAAATTTTCCTATGGCTACTGCCGCTGTCTGCATGCTG
>CAZROZ010000007.1:9429-19501 GCA_964601745.1 uncultured Lachnospiraceae bacterium
CTACTTTCCGGAAATTGTCTCCGGCAGAAACATCCGATAAGGCCGGAAGAGAGTCGTCCCCTCCTCCCGCACATAAAGAGCCAGGAAAATTCCATCCGGTGAGTAGACTCTCAAGTGATCGGGATCGCCGAAGAGCAATTTTGCCTCCTCCACGTGAAAAAAATTTCCGTTCCGGACTTTCCTCTCCGCTTCCTCCGTCACCATACAACTTCCCCAGTCAGGGAAAAGGGTGTCCACCCCGTATACGACAGTCTGTAATTTTCCTGCCTGCTGCAATTCTTGCACCTGTCCCAGTGAGACAGCCTGCGCTAGGGAAAACATTCCCACACGGGTTCTGGTCAGTGCCGCCATCATGCCACCGCAGCCCAGCGCTTCTCCGATGTCCGCGCAAAGGGTCCGAATATAGGTTCCCTTGGAGCAATCTACCGTAAAAAACACTTGATTTTTGGCTTGATCTATACGTTCTACATCTATAGAATAAATATATACTTCTCTGGGCTCCCGCTCCACTACGATTCCCGCTCTTGCCAGCTCATAAAGGCGTTTCCCATCCCGGTGAACGGCAGAATACATGGGCGGGATCTGGGCATAAGGTCCGATAAAAGAAAGAATTTTTTCTTCGATCTGGGCAGGACTTGCCAAGACAGGAGCCGTCCTCGTCACGGTGCCGGTGGCATCCTGGGTATCCGTTGTCACGCCCAGTTGCAAAACTGCCTGATACGATTTCCTCCACCCAGACAGAAGGCTGCAGACTTTCGTGGCATTTCCCAGACAAACAGGGAGTACGCCTTCCGCCATGGGATCCAGCGTACCCGTGTGCCCAATCCTTTTTTGCCCCAGGATTTTTCGTAATTTTGCGACCACATCGTGGGACGTGTCTCCTTTTTCTTTCCGAATCACCATGATTCCGTTCATGATTTTATTCCGTTTATGACTCTTAATCTATTTATGATTCTTAATCTATTTATGACCTTTATTCTTTTTATGACTCTTATTTTATTTATGATCCTTGTTTTTTTATGGCTTTTGTTCTTTTTATGGCTTTTTATCCCTCTTCATGATTTTAAAGCGGGGCAAATTCCGACAGAGGACTTGCTATTTTGCCTCTCTCAGCTGCTCCTCAATCTCCGCCAGCATCTTGTTCACGATATCGTGCCAGTCTCCCACACAGGTAAATCCGGCCGCCCGCACGTGACCGCCGCCGCCGAAACACTTGGCGACCCTGCAGACATCCACCTTTTTTTTGGAGCGCAGGGAAGCCTTAAAGACCTCCGGCTCTGCCTCGTGGAGCAGCGCCGCCGCCTCGATTCCCTCTGTCACCGCCAGTTGGTCAATCACGCCGTCCAAATCCGCCGATTCCGCCTGGTAGAAATCCATCACCCGGCGGGAAATCACAGAGAGAATCACTTTTCCGTTAAGGGCCAGAAAGCTTTCCACCAGTGCCCTTCCCAGCATCTGATTCTGCAGATAAGTCTTCTGGTAAAAGCTCTGGTTGATGATCGCGGCGGTATCGACTCCCTTTTCCATCAGCCTGCCCACGCATTCCATTGTATGCCGGGTGGCATTGGAATGTTTGAATACACCGGTATCGTGGACAATACCCAGGTACAGACAATTGGCCACGTCCAGGCTGATAGGCTCCGGCAGCAGGTCCGTGAGAATTTCACAGGTCGCCGCCGCCTGCGGCAGGATTCGCACAAAGTCAGCACTCATCTCATTGCTGATATGATGGTCGATCACCGCTTTCACCTTCGCCTGCTCAAAAGCGGGCCTGGCAAATGACAGACGCTCAATAGAGGCACAATCCAGCGCCACAAACCCGTCAAAGTGTTCACCAGGAAGGAGGCTGTCTCGGATGACATCGCAGCCCGGCAGCAGATACAGGTAGGAAGGCACCGGCTCCAACAGGACACTGATCTTTTTCTCCGGCCACAATGCCTTTAAATAATGATACAATCCCAGGCAGCTGCCGACGCAGTCCCCGTCCGGGCGCTCATGGCCGGAGATACCAATGGAATCACACGACTGCAAAAGTTGTAAGAATTCGTTCATCTATTCTTCCCTTTTCTCTCCCGCCGCGGCTCTCGCGTCCTGCTCTGTCACCTGATCAATCAGATGCGACATAGACACACCGTAGGCGATGGACTGGTCCATGATAAAGAGGAGCTGCGGGGTATTGCGCAGATTGATCGTATGCGCCAGCGCCGTGCGCAGGAAGGGAGCCGCGCTGAGCAGCCCTTCTTTCGTATTTTCCTGCGCCTGCGCGTCCCCCAGCACACTGATATATACTTTCGCCTGTTTTAAATCCGGTGCCACCTCCACGGAAGTCACCGACGTGAAAGGAGAGATGCGGGGGTCTTTCAGTTCCGATAGAATCAGCCTGCTCAGCTCCCGCTTTACTTCCTCATTGATTCTCGTGTTTTTAATGCTGTTTTTCCGCAAAACATTATCCTTTCTGTCCCGGAGAAATGTCGTCCACACCCGTATGACGAAAATGCTTGTCTTCCGCCCAGAGCAAGTAGGGTGATAACCCAGATTGTGAATCCATTTATGGTAATGCTCCTTATGGCAAGCAGAACGATAGCCCGGATTGTGAATCACTTTCATTCATGGTAGTGCTCCCAATGTGGAACATAGGAATTTACCTGGGCACCTGCACCATCTGATAGAATTCCATCTGATCCATTTCCTGCAGGTCACTGCACTTTTCAAAGACAAGCCCGCACTCAAAGCCGGAGGAGACTTCTTTCACGTCATCCTTGAACCGCTTCAAGGACGCCAGAGAACCGTCATAGATCTGTTTGCCGTCCCGGGAGATCCTTGCCCTGCAGCCGCGAATGATTTTGCCGTCCAGCACATAAGAACCGGCGATGACACCCACACCGGAAGAACGGAATACCTGCCGCACTTCGCCGTGTCCGATGATCTGCTCCTCATAGATCGGATCCAGCATGCCCTTCATCGCCGCCTCGATATCATCGATGACATTGTAGATGACTTGATACAGCCGGATATCTACTTTCTCGGACTCCGCCAGATCCTTGGCCTGATTCTCCGGTTTCACATTGAAACCGATGATAATCGCGTTGGACGCACTGGCAAGGGAGACATCTGATTCATTGATAGCGCCTGCCGCTCCGTGGATGATCCGGACCGCCACCTCGTCATTGTTGAGTTTCAACAGACTCTGGCGCAGTGCCTCCACTGAGCCCTGCACATCCGCCTTGATGATCAGGTTCAAATCCTTGATATTGCCTTCCTTGATCTGGGAGAATAAGCCCTCCAGCGACAATTTCCCTTTTGTATTTTCCTGCAGTTTCTCTTTATTCTGGTCGATAAAGGCATCCGCGATATTCCGCGCCTCTTTCTCATTCTCCACCACCAGGAATACCTCCCCGGCATCCGGTGCCTCATTGAGTCCCTGTATTTCCACCGGCATAGACGGTCCGGCCTCTTTGACCCGGCGGCCTTTGTCGTCCGCCATTGCCCGGATTTTGCCGTATGCAGAGCCGATGGCAATGGAATCTCCCACACGGAGAGTTCCCTTCTGCACCAGTACGGTAGCCACCGGACCGCGCCCTTTGTCCAGCTTGGCCTCGATGACGATTCCTCTGGCTTTCCGATTGGGATTGGCTTTTAATTCCATGACTTCCGCAGTCAAAAGAATCATTTCCAAAAGCTGCTCCACGCCCTCATGAGTCAGTGCGGACACCGGCACGAAAATCGTATCGCCGCCCCAGTCTTCCGCCACCAGATCGTACTCGGTCAGTTCCTGTTTGACCCGATCTACATTTGCGCCTTCTTTATCGATTTTATTTACCGCTACGATGATTTCCACCCCGGCCGCCTTGGCGTGATTGATGGCCTCCACCGTCTGCGGCATGACCCCGTCATCCGCAGCCACCACCAGAACAGCAATATCCGTGGATTGAGCGCCCCGCATCCGCATCGCGGTGAACGCCTCATGCCCGGGGGTATCCAGGAAGGTGATTTTCTCCCCGTTGATTTCCACCACAGAAGCGCCGATATGCTGCGTGATGCCGCCGGCTTCCCTGGAGGTCACATTGGTGGAACGGATGGCATCCAGCAGGGAAGTCTTGCCGTGATCTACATGTCCCATGACGCAGACCACCGGAGGACGCTTCACCATCAGGGAAGGATCTTCCTCCTCTTCCCGCAGCAATTCCTCTACGACATCCACCACCTCTTCTTTCTCAGCGATGATGTCATATTCCAGGGCAATCTCTTCCGCCTCGTCGAAAGACAATTCCTGATTGATGGAATACATTTTCCCATCCAGCATTAATTTCTTGATGACCGCGGCAGCGGGCTGCTTGATCTTGTCCGCCAGTTCCCGCAGGGTGATCATCTCAGGCAGCGTAATGCTCTTGATCTCCTCTTCCTGCTTCGGAACAGGCTTCGGCATGATAAAGGCGCCTTTCCGCTTGGTCTCTTTTCCGGAGAGATCATCCCGAAACTTGGATTTTTCTTTCTCGTAGCGGGAATTGCCCTTGCCATGGCGAGGCTTTTGGGCCTGTGCCTTGCGATTTTGCTCTTTGCCATTTTCCGGGACGAATTCCATGCTGTCATTGCGTCCGCCTCTGCGCTGCTCGCCGGACCTGCCGCCAAAGGAACTGCCTCTGTCTCTGTCAAAGCCGCCTTTATCTCTGTCAAAACCGCTTCTGCCGCCGCCATCCCGGAACGTGCTGCCTCTCATGCCGCCGTCCCTGTACTGGCCGCCTCTGCCGGAATCAGAGCGGAAATCATTTCCTCTGCCGGAATCAGAGCGGAAATCTCCTCTTGTGGAGTCAGAGCGATACTCGCCACCTCTTCTGCCGCCTGAACCACCTCTGCTGCCATCGGCTCCGCGTTCCGCGCGATTCCTGAACTCTCCCTGTCCGGAAGCAGACTTCCTGTCCCGGTTCCCCTGTTCTCTTCCAGAGCGGTCCAAAAAGCCGGGTTTCCCGCCATTTTCTCTGCGGGAGATGCCGTTATTCGTCTGATTATTCTTGGAACGCCCGGACTGGTCCGCGCCCTGTCGCCCCGTCTGTTCCTCCTGGCGCTGTCTCCTGGACGGCTGATTCCCCATATCTTGCTGTCTTGTGATATCGTCACTCTGTCCCGCGCGATTTTTCGCCTGTCCAGACTGCCTTTGCTCCGATGAGGCTCTTTGTCCTGTCTCCTGAACAGATTTTCCAGCAGCAGTTTGAGAAATTCCCTGGGCGGATTTTTGAGAAATCTGCTCTTTCCCCTGCCTTGTTTTCTCCGCGGCAGTCTGAATCCCCTGCGCAGACTTCTCTGAAGAGGTTTGCTGTGCCTCCCCTGCGGTCTTTTCCGAAGCGAACTGTCCCGCACTTGATTTTTGCATCGTTGCCTGCGCAGGTTCCATATCGAGTCGCTGTCTCGAGGTCTGGGAAGAACGAAGGCTTTCCTGGTTTTCGAGAAATGCTTCAGTCCCAAGACGTTTTCCCTGGGGATTTTCCTCCGAAAGAGTACTTCTCTCTGCCATGGTCTGTGCGCCTTCTGGTCTGGGTCTGCGCGGACGCTCTCCGTTCATTCCTTCCCCATCCGGTCAAGGTCTGCGAGGACGCTCTCCGTTCTAGCCCTCCTCTTCGGCATTAGGACTGCGCGGACGCACACCACTGGCACCTACCTGCATCCCCGCTTCCGGTCTGGGCCTCCTGGGACGCTCTCCGTTCACACCTTCCCCTTCCGGTCTGGGTCTGCGTGGACGCTCTCCACCGGCACCGGCCTGCATCCCCGCATCCGGTCTAGGCCTTCTGGGACGTTCCCCGTTCATGCCTTCCCCTTCCGGTCTGGGTCTGCGCGGACGTTCTCCATTGGCACCAGTCTGCATCCCCGCATCCGGCCTAGGCCTGCGTGGACGCTCCCCATTCACGTCTTCTCCTTCCGGTCTTGGTCTTCTGGGACGCTCTCCATTCACGTCTTCCCCTTCCGGTCTTGGTCTTCTGGGACGCTCTCCACTGGCACCGGCCTGCATCCCCGCTTCCGGCCTGGGCGCAGCACCGTCAGGTCTCTGGCCTCCCGCAGGTCTAGGCGCAAAGTGTCTCATCACCAACCGTATGGCATCGTCCTCAATGGTACCCGCACTTTCATCAATGGGCATCCCCTGCCCCTGCAGGTACCTCACCACTTCACTGCTGGTTGTGTTCAACGACCTCGCCAATTCATATATCTTGATTTTCGCCATCTTCACTCCATTTCCTCCGGGGAAAAGCCTCACACCAATTCACAGTCCCTTTTTTCTCATTCGCAAAACAAGAGCAGCCGCCGTGCCGCGTTTTGTTTTGTTCCTGTGGACACCTTGTTGGAAAAGATAGACCAGCCGCCCTGACTACCCTTTCCAACAAGGTGCCTGTGAATCAAAATCCTTTGAAGCAACTCCCCGGATCATCGCCAATTAATCGATTTGCCCCGGCAGATTAAACTCCCATGTCCCACATATAGGACACTACCACAAATAAACGCCATGGATTCGCAATCCGGCTATCGCCCTACTTGCTCAAGCCCGTATCCATGAATTGTGAAACGCTATCATTCAAATCAGTATCCATGACGCTTTGATTTTCCGCCAAATTTCCCATCTCAAGTTTTACCCATTGTCCCGGTCAAGAATCGTCCGGACCGCGGCGGCCAACCCGCTGTCGGTGACAGCAAGGAAAGCCGTCTCCTCTTTCCCAATCGCATGTCCTAATAGTTCCTTACTAGAAAGCAGATAAAAAGGAGCAGAGTGGGCGTCACACAGGTTCTTTACTTTCCGCATGCCGGATCTCCCGGCGTCCTCCGCCGCAATAACCAGTGCCGCCTTTCCTCTGCGGACTGCCTCTCCCACCGCGTAAGCTCCGCAGACAAGGAATCCTCCTCGCCTGGCGAGTCCCAGATAGGAAAGCACCTTCTTATCCAATTTGTCCCATCTCCTTTTCCAACTGCTCGTAGACCTCCGGCGGAACCTGCACTTTCAGTGCCCGCTCCAGCGCTTTGGTTTTCCTGGCCATGGCAAGACAGGAGAGATTCGGACAAAGGTAAGCACCGCGGCCATTTTTCCTGCCGGAGGTATCCAGCACAATGGCATCCTCCGGGGTGCGAATAATGCGAATCATCTCTTTTTTGCTGCGCACAGTCCCGCAGCCGATGCACTGACGCATGGGAATTTTCCTCGTCCCAGCCATATCCGTCCTCCCTTTTATCCAACCGCATTTTTGTACATCTGCAAAAAATGCCCGTCTCTCAGCAACAAGACGCCTGTCCATCTGCAATAAAATGTTTGTCTATCTGCAGCAAAGCGCCTGTCCATCTGCAATAGAATGTTTGTCTATCTGCAGCAAAGCGCCTGTTCATCTGCAATAGAATGTTTGTCTATCTGCAGCAAAGCGCCTGTTCATCTGCCACAAAGCGCTTGTCCACTTTCCCGGCGCAAGCCTGTCCGGGATGAGTGGCAGCGCAAAAACTCTGTTCCTTTGTCAAATCTCGAAACTATTGGCCTCACGCATCGCCATTTTGGTCATCCGCATAATCATCGGGATAGGTATCGTCCTCCTCCGCGTATCCGTCCTCATAGGCGTCTTGATCATACCCGTGTCCGTCGTCGTAGTCGTCCTGATCATCGCCAGGTCCGTCGTCGTAGTCGTGTCCGTCATCATAGCCGTCATCGTCGTAATAGCCATCGTCGTCGTAATCGTCTTCGTAATAGCCATTCTCGTCGTAATTGTCATCATAATTGTCGTCGTACTCATCGTCGTAGTCGTCTTCCGGATACTGGTCCTCATCGTAATAATCGTCCTCATATCCGTCCCCGTAATACGAACCCGCGTAGTTCCCGTTTTCGCGATACTGCTCTTCGTATCCGGCGTTTCTTTGCTCCTCCTGCAGCAGATCCTGATAGGGATAGGCATCCCCCATCAAATCACGCATCTGAGACTGACTCTTGATGTCAATTTTATACCCAGTCAATTTTGCCGCCAGACGGGCGTTCTGTCCTTCCTTTCCAATGGCCAGAGACAGCTGATAATCCGGTACCACCACCTGTGCGCTGCGCTCATTGGGTTCCAGGGTCACTGTCAAAACCTGGGACGGCAGCATGGCATTGGCGATTAATTCCTTGGGATCATCGCTCCATTTGACGATATCCATCCGCTCTCCGTGCAGTTCCCCCACCACCCGATTGACACGGCTGCTGTTCTCACCCACGCAGGCCATCACCGGATCCACATTCGGATGATTGCTGTAGACCGCCAGTTTTGTGCGGGAACCGGCCTCCCTGGCGATGGCGCGGATCTCCACGGTTCCGTCCTGGACTTCCGGCACCTCCTGTTCAAAGAGGCGTTTCACCAATTCCGGATGAGTCCTGGACACTGTGATTCTCGGTCCTTTGGGGGTCTGTTTCACCTCCAGGACATAGACTTTAATGTGCTTATTATTCTCGTATGTTTCTCCCGGTAGCTGCTCATTCTGCGCTAGGATCGCATCCACTTTTCCCAGATTGACACTGACGTTATTGCCCAGATGACGCTGGACCACACCGGTGATCGCTTCCCGCTCTTTCCCAAAGAATTGCTGGTAGAGAACTTTTCGCTCTTCCTCCCGTATGGTCTGCACCACCACTTGCTTCGCCTTTTGGGCGGCGATTCTTCCAAAATTCTGGGGAGTCACCACCACCCGCACAATGTCTCCCACTTCATTCAGCGGAAATTTGACCTTCGCCTCTTCCTCACTGATCTGCAGGACGGGGTCCTCCACTTCCTCTACGATCTCTTTCTCGGCATAGACACTGACCTCTCCGGTCTCCCGGTCTATATGCACGCGGATATTATCTGCTTTTCCAAAATGATTCTTGCAGGCTGCAACCAGGGAATTCTCCATGGCAACGATCATCGTCTCTCTGTCGATGCCTTTCTCCTTCACGAGCTGATCCAGCGCCTCCAGCAGTTCCTGGCTGTTTATCTTTTCCGTCTTTTCCGATGATCCTTTTTTTGTTCCCTTACGCATTCTTTTTCCGAAATTCCTCCAGTCTAAAAATCCAGTGCCAGTCGAATGACGGCGACTTTATCCCGGGGCAGTATGACCGTCCCGGTCTTTTCCTCTATGGTAAATGAATCTGCATCATAGGCAGATAATACGCCGGTGAATTCCTTCCGCCCATTGATTGCCTGATACAGACGTACCTCCACCTCTTCTCCCAGGCTGCGGGCATAATCCCGCTCTTTCTTTAGCTGTCTGCCAAGTCCCGGCGAGCTGACTTCCAAAATGTAAGCGTCTGGAATGAAATCTTCCTGGTCCAGCAGATCACTGACTGCCCTGCTCACCAATTCGCAGTCGTCGATGGTAATGCCGCCTGGTTTGTCAATATAATAGCGCAGATAATTGGTCCCCGCTTCTTTCACATACTCCACGTCCACCAGTTCAAAGGACTGCTCTGTCAAGATCGGCAGGATCAAGGTCTCTGCCCTCTTTTCATACTGTTCTCGCCTTGTCAAAAAATCCTCTCCTTTTCAGCCGCTTTCTTCTCTTTGCTGTGATTTTCCCCAAAAAGGAAAGAGTGGATTCGCACCCACTCTTTTTACTTTTCCCTTATGACGCAGGCTATGGTACCACACTTTCCCCTTGAATGCAAGTACCGCATTAGGTTTTGGGAAAATTTCGCCTGCTTCCCCGCTTAATCTATCTCCTGTCTGTGCCACATCCGCCGCAGTCTTGGATTGGAAAGGATAGTCTCCCATTCCCGCGGAGTTTAACTGTTCCATCGTATCAAAACTGTCGAAAAGCCTTTACTGGTCACTTTTCGCTTTTATAGATCACTTTCGTGCGCACGACATAGTTATATGCGAACACAAGAACCGTCGCAATGACCTTCGATACCATCTCGTGTATCGACAAGAAATGCACAAACACGAACATAATCACGAGATTCAAAAGCAGACCCACGATGCTCGCCAAGTATATCGATGCGATTTCCCGAATGAGGCTCATCGACTCCCTGCGCTGGAACATGAGGATCCTCCCGAAGAGCCAATTTGCGAACGTTGAGAAGATAAAGGCGATGGCGGTCGCCACG
>CAZROZ010000008.1:0-18887 GCA_964601745.1 uncultured Lachnospiraceae bacterium
CCCTGGTGGAAAAGTGGAAACTGGAGAAAGTGCGGAAGAAGCCTTGCGGAGGGAAATTCAAGAGGAGCTGGACATTCCCCTTATCATTTTACAGCACTTTAAAACAGTGGACTTTGATTATCCCGATTTTCATCTACATATGGACTGCTTTTTGTGCCGGCTCTTAGGGAGGGAACCCGTCTTAAAAGAACATCTTGCGGCAAGATGGCTATCGGCAGAAGAACTTTGGTCTGTGAACTGGCTTCCCGCCGACCATGATGTCATCGATGCGTTGAAACAGATGCTGAATGGCTGAACCATAGAAATGCAATTCTATTGAAAAAAATGCTTTTTTGTGATGAGATTTTTCCTCTTGGCAAAAAGAAGAGAGAAGATTTGGAGGATCGGATAAATGATGGTCCAAGAAAGATCCTGACTTGCAGCTCCTATCCTTACCGACATCACTAATGTCATTTTGAACCGAGCAAGCCCAAGATCCTGCGTCATAAAGCGATTACGTCCTGCGCCACAAGCAGTTGATTCGTTGGAATGAGATTCGGATTCATTGAACATTGTGAAATACGGGAAATGTCCCAATAAAAAATCAAAGCCCAAGAACCGTCAACCATGATCAGTTCAAGGACTTCGCGTGCGCCTTCAGGGGCTCGAACCCTGGACACCCTGATTAAGAGTCAGGTGCTCTTCCAACTGAGCTAAAAGCGCGATTTATTCTCTTTTCCCTGTGTCTCCCCCACAGCGCAAGCCTGATTATAGAATATCATTTTAGAAAATGCAAGTCTTTTTTTAATTTTTCCTCCTATTCGTTTTTTCACAGAAATAATATCAATTAATGTCATTGTATTAATGTTTCATAATATCATTATATTCACTCTACTGTTGTGGAAACGCTGTATTTTCCATCAATTGCAAAATAATATTGATTTCCTTTCTTCGTTTGGAACATGTTAAATGTAGTGCAGAAACTGATTGAATGAGGTTGACTGTTCTCCCGTGCTTTCCTGCCTGCTCCAATTCTTCCCGCAAATTCAATGCTTGCGCTGACTGAGAAAATAAAGTATGATAGCGGGGTTAAAAATAAGGCATTGAAGCCTTTCATTAAGATTGGAGGATGAAAACATGCTGAAAGAATTTAAAGAATTTGCCTTGAAGGGCAATATGCTGGATATGGCAGTCGGCGTCATCATCGGCGGTGCATTCAATGGACTAGTCACCTCGCTTGTGGACAATGTAATCATGCCGGTTTTAAGTCTTATCACCGGCGGGCTGGATTTCAGCAACTGGTTTTTCTCCCTGGATGGGGCACATTACGCTACCTTGGCAGAAGCGCAGGCCGCTGGCGCGGCTACTGTTAATTACGGTGTATTTATATCCGGCTTGCTGAATTTCCTTCTGATGGCATTTGTAGTTTTCCTTTTCATGAAAGCCATCAATTCGATTCGCCTGCCGAAGAAAAATGCTCCTGTTCCGGCTCCTACGACCAAGATTTGTCCTTTCTGTAAATCAGAGATTCCCATTGAAGCTACTCGCTGCCCTCACTGCACCAGTCAGTTAGAAGAGCCCATCGCCTCCTGATAGAGTTTTCATTGTTTTCACAGGTCGCTTAATATGCAATCAATTTAAAAGCCCAGCTGCAAGGCAAAGACATAAAGGACAGCAAGCCTGTCACTTTCTTTCTGCTTTGCAACTGGGTTTTTGGTTTAATCGCAAGAAAGTTCCAAAGAGTATTATCTTTCAAAGAACACCCTCCGGGTTTCAGATTAGAAATTTCACCACCTCATATTTTGACGTTTCTTTTTTCTCCGGAAGGAACTCCTGGACTGTGCCCGGTAGTTGGAGGAGTTAAAGTACTGGGCGCGATTAGACAAAGCACGGCGTTTTGGAACTACGACCAGTCTCTGATACAAGAACAAGCCTCCCACGACCGCAATCAATAAAATCACAACAATCAGACAGATGCGCATGCCTGTGGATAGATGAAACGGTTTCTCATTGCTGGAAGCCTCCCCTAACAGGGAAGCCGACAATTCCTCCTGGGGCTTAGTCAAAAGAACCGGTGCTGTGTAAAAAATCCGGGAAGCTCCCAGGGTGTGGTCCTCCAATTCATAAATCACTTGCCCAAGCACCGTCTGGCCCTGCTCCACTTTAGGTTTGTCATATAAATCCACTCGCTGAGTTACCTGATCCAATGGCACTTCTTTTGGGATCACAATCGGCACCGACTCTTCCACAGAAAGGATGGTCTGCTCCTGATCAAAAAGGGCATTCCCCTTTCCAAAAGAAGGCAGCGCAATGTCCTGTTTCTGGGGCTCAGGCGACATCTGCGCCTGCAAGAAAGATTTATATCCAAAATCCAGTAGAGAAATGGAGTCTGTATATTCGTTTTTCGCATCATACGGTGAACCGGAATCCAATACAATACAGATCAACGTCATCCCATCTTTTTTCGCAAAAGTAGCCAGCGTATAACCTGCCAATTCTGTGTATCCAGTCTTGCCGCCAATGCAGTATTTATACCGATACTGGGGAAATTTACTGGCATACCGCATCTGATGATGATTATTTAGATATCGTGTCTCTTTTGTAAGATTGGTCTTGGAGATCTGATAGGTCTGTGTATAGATAATTGTGCGAAACAGCGGATTTTTTAATACCTCACGGGAAATCAACGCCAAATCATAAGCACAAGTATAATGATTCTCGTCAAAAAGGCCGTGCGGATTGGTAAAATGCGTATTCACACATCCGAGTTCCTCCGCCCGCTCATTCATCATGTCCACAAAGGCATCCACAGTGCCGCCAACATGCTCCGCCAGTGCATACCCTACCTCATTGGCAGATTCCAACATCAGCGCATACAGACAATCTTCCACAGAAAGAATCTCTCCAGGTTTGATTCCAACGCTGCTGCCTTCTGTTTTGTAAATGGCATCATCAGAAAAAGTCACTTTCTCATCCAGAGAACAATGCTCGATCACCAGCAACGCCGTCATCAGTTTGGTCAAACTGGCAGGATATTTCTTTTTTTCCTGCTTTTTCCCATATAAGACAGTGCCCGTCTCCTGATCCATCAATACTGCAGTTTTTGCAGCAATAGATGGAGCTTTTGGCCAGACATGATTCTCTTTTTTTGTGGTTTCTTCCGATACTGTCTCCCCGGTCGTTTCCAATGATGTGGTATTTTCATTGCCGCTCTGTCCTGACGCAAAGGCATCCGCAGACCGCAAGGTGACGGTCAGCAGACAAATGACCAGGATCAATGAAAAAATACCCCATCTTTTCCCTGTCATGGATGACTGTCTCCCTTCTATTCCATTCATAATATCTTCATTTTTGCCGTGTAATACTTCGTTCTTCTCCTGTAAAAGGTAAGCTCCTCATTCCCCTGTAAAAGGGAAATCCTCATACGAACTTTTTGTCCCTACAAGCCAATTCATACTGACGTTCCAGATTCCTGCCTTAAACATCACGATTAATTGTACCAGGCCTTTTTGTATTTGCAATGATAATTTTCTCTCCAGTGTGGTGCAGTGCGAAAAGCGATAGGAAGAACTGCAAATTTCATCAATAAAAGGATGGAACAAACCTCGAATTTATGATCACTGGCAAATTTACGTTCGCTGGCGAATTTAAGATCATTGGCAAATTTGTGCTCGCTGGCATTTGTGATTTTCAAACGAACATGCTATACTCAACGAAGTGAAATCTTTTACGCAGTAAACGAAAATACAGGGCATGCCCCGTAGTAAAAATGGCCTAATTGATCCTGTGAACTATGTCTTTTTATCTGCGGAATAGGATGCCGACGGCAGAGGCTATGATGCTCGGCATGGTCTTGTCAACATAAGGACTTCTAGTTGACGGCATTGAGCATCTCACTTCGAACTATGAAATGGTTTTTTAATGTTGTATTCATTGAAAATCAAAACGAACTTAAATCATATCGTTAACTATAGCAAGCGCTGAGAAAGGGGAGTGGCAATGTTTCGTCTATGGGGCAAAATCTGGAAAGAAAATCGTCTGCTGCGGGATGCGCTCTACGAAAACGGAGATCCCACCCTGAATCGAACGAAAAAGGTCTTTGCAGGTGTGGAGGAATTTTGCCGGGAATTTGACCTGCCAAAGCCAATCTGGCTGGAGGCCAATATCCAAGGCTTCAAAAAGCACAGCCGCACGCGCTTTACACAGGACTCTTTTATTGAGGAAATCCCCTTTGACTATTTTGAGATTCTGGTCCTTGAAGAGGATAATATAGTGTTCTATAGTTAAAGACATTAAAAATTTCGCTTTGAGCTGTCAATTATCAATAAAAACGTAGACTTCATTGAAGCCAAAGAGGGAGCAATTATGTCGTTAACCATAAATAATACATGCAGAGCAAATGCCATCCAAGTCGCGGCCTTGTTGAAATCGCGCGTGACGCTGTAGTTAGCGGTATGCTATCCTGAGCTCCACTGAACACTGTGTTTTAGAGCTGTTAATGATCAACGAAACGTGTCATGGGCGCCAGTAATTTCCCTGACGCCCATGTAAAACAACTTACCCACGGTCTACGGTTGTTTTTATTTACAGCCTCTTCATCAATGTTTCCCGTCTTTTTTCATAGCCTGGCTTTCCCAGGAGTGCGAACATGTTGCTCTTATAGCTCTCCACTCCTTCCTGGTTGAACGGATTGATTCCCATCATATAACCGCTGACACCACAGGCAAATTCAAAGAAATAAAACAGCTGCCCGAGATAAAATTCATTCTGCTCTGGGATCCTGATATAGAGATTTGGAACTTGCCCATCGGTGTGAGCCAACACAGTACCGCGCATAGCGTTCTTGTTGACAAAATCCACCGTCTTGCCCGCGAGATAATTGAGTCCGTCTAAATCCGTTTCTTCTTTCTCGATGGTCAGTTCCACTTTGGGCGTTTCGATCTCTACCACAGTCTCAAACAGAATTCTTTCACCATCCTGAATATACTGTCCCATTGAATGCAGATCTGTAGTCAGATCCACTGTCGCCGGGAAAATTCCTCTCTGATCCTTGCCTTCACTTTCCCCGAAGAGCTGCTTCCACCACTCTCCTGTGTAATGGAAACTGGGTTCGTAATTGCTGAGAATCTCTATCTTCTTTCCCTTGCCGTGAAGGATCTGACGAAGAGCAGCATACTGCTGGGCACCGTTCTCCTCATACTCTGTGTGCAAGCAGATCTGCCTCATGGCGGCGGCGCCCTCCATCAATTTGGCGATATCCGCTCCGCTAGCGGCGATAGGCAGTAGACCAACGGCAGTCAATACCGAATAGCGGCCGCCCACGTCATCCGGCACCACGAAAGTCTCATAACCCTCCTCTGTCGCTAGATTCTTCAGGGCACCTCTGGCCTTATCTGTGGTGGCATAAATTCGTTCTGCCGCCTTTTCGCCGTATTTTTCCTCTAATTTCTTTTTAAAAACACGAAATGCGACTGCCGGTTCCGTCGTTGTACCGGATTTGCTGATCACATTGACAGAAAAATCACGATCCCCGATTACATCCAGCAAATGGGCGATGTAAGTGCTGCTCAAATTATTCCCCACATAATAGATCTCCGGTGCCTTCCGGATTTCCCGAGAAACATTATTGGCGAAACTGTGGCCTAAGAATTCAATCGCCGCCCTTGCGCCAAGATAGGAACCGCCAATCCCGATGACCACCAATACATCCGAATCTTCCTGGATTTTTTTTGCAGCCGCTTGAATTCTGGAAAATTCTTCCTTGTCATAATTCACCGGAAGGTCAATCCAGCCTAAAAAATCGTTCCCGGCACCGCTTCTCTGGAGCAATTGTGCCTTCGCGCAGTCAGAAATTCCTTTCATCCTCTTTACTTCCTCCGGCGACACAAAAACACTGGCAGGAGAGTAATCAAATGTTACTTGTTTGCTCATATTCATTCCTCCTCGTAATGTATTTACACAATTTCCAATATGGCAGCAGGTACAAATAAGATTCCCTGCGTAAAAATTCTTTCCTGCCTTCTATTTTGTGTCATTTTGATAATAAAGTCAAGACAATTGAAAAAGCAAAGATCCATCTCCTGGCTCTTTGATGCATGGAATCTTCTCACATCCACCAGAACGAAACAGTTTGATTGAGCCGAGAAAATTTTTATCAAATCATAAGTGACAGAAATGTTGTAATAAGATATAATGACGTCAAGCCAAGAAGTGATACCACGGATTGCGAATCCATGGCTTTCATTCATGATGGTGTCCCACTTATGGGGCATGAGAGATTACTTAGAAAGGAGCATTCATATGGAAAATCAACGCACGCAGACATACTGCGAAACACTGGCAAAGATGATTCGGGTAAGAACCATCTCATCTGAAAACAATCCGGAACCGTTTCAGGAATTTCACGCACTTCTCAGAGACCTGTTCCCACACGTATTTTCGACAGCAAAGGTAGAGGACTTTGACGGCAGTCTGCTCCTTTGCTGGAAAGGAAAGCAGGAGGGAAAGGATCCGCTTTTGCTCATGAGTCATCACGATGTAGTAGAAGCGCCCGGTGATTGGAAATATCCTCCTTTTGATGGCGTGATAGCAGAAGGCAAATTATGGGGACGCGGAACACTGGACACGAAGGGAAATCTCTTTGCGATCCTGCAGGCAGCTGACGAATTGATAGCAGACGGTTTTGTGCCAGACAGAGACATATATTTTGAATCCGCCTGCAATGAAGAAGTCGACGGTAGCGGTGCAGACCATATCACAAAGGTTTTGAAGGAGCGCGGAATTCATTTTTACATGACAATCGACGAAGGCGGTATGATGCTCCATGAGCCCATCGGCGGTGTGGACGGCACCTTTGCCCTGGTTGGCGTAGGAGAAAAAGGTACCCTTGATTTAAAATTTACCGCTCGCTCCAAAGGCGGACATGCCTCGACGCCAGGGAAAAATACACCTCTGGTCCGATTGGGACGATTCATGGCAAAAGCCGATGACGAAAATCTTTTCGAAGCGCAACTGCCTGCCGTAGTAGAAGAAATGTTCCGGCGAATGGCCCCTTACGCAAAAGAGCCTATGAACATTTTACTGGAGAACGCATCAAAATTTAAGCCGGCCCTGGTAAAAGTAATGCCGAAACTCTCTCCGGATGCCGGCGCAATGGTACAGACAACTCTGGCCTTTACCATGGCGCAAGGTTCTGCCGGCAGAAACGTCCTGCCACAGGAAGCCTGGGTCATTGGCAATATGCGCTTCTCTCATCATCAGGGAAGAAAGGGCAGTCTTCACGCCATCTATGAATTGGCAAAAAAGTATGACATTGAGATGGAAGTTTTGACCCCTGGTCTGACCTCCCGGATCACCGATTATACCTCTGAGCAATTCCATCTGGTGGAAGACACGGTAACAGAATTCTTCCCGGATGTGACCCCTGTGCCTTATATCATGAACGGGGCAAGCGACAGCCGCTTTTTTGATCGGGTCAGTGATCACTGCATCCGGTTCGCGCCATTTCTCATCGATCATGAGCAGTTGGCCAGCATTCACGGTCTCAATGAAAATGTCGATATTGAGACATTGGCACCAGCCGTAGATTTTTACAAGAAAATCATACAGAAAGCATAATCCTGGTAGTGCACAAAAAGGGCTTGGCATCAGTGCCAGGTCCTTTTTTATGGTTTTCAAGGAAATAAGCTATGCGTTTGGCAAAATAGATATCGCAGGTATGAGACATCCGTTTACGCACCATAAATAAAGGCTTGATTTTCAGTACATTCTACAGTTAAAGCCAATCCAAGCTCTCAAAGAGAATTTTTCATATTGCACACTGTCTGCAAACTTTCCGTCAGACAAGAGACGTTGCTTCCTTTTCATTTTCCCTTTCACCTCTGGTTTTTTCTCCTCATCCCTCGTTTTTCCTTCTTTCCACAATTGTAGGCCGGCATTTTCAAACAAAGTCCCGCGAGTTTTCCACAAAGATATCCACATTTTCCACAATTTACGATAAGCATCCCTGGGACCCCCCCCCTGTGTGCCGCAGAGGAGACAGTAAAATCATGAAATCTAAGATCTTGCAATGGGGTCCTCTTTTCTATGTTCTGACCTTCTCTTGGCCGCAGCCGCTTGCATTCAAAAAATCAAAGGCAGTAGACACGCTCTCCCCGCTGCGTTACAATACCGCAGTAAACACCTGTTTTCCACTCTCTACGAACAAGGAAGAATAGTACTATGAAGAAGATCGTATTAACCGGCGGAGGTACTGCCGGACATGTGACTCCTAATATCGCACTTCTCCCGTGCCTACAAAATGCCGGGTATGAGATCTCTTATATCGGTTCCAAGGATGGAATTGAAAAAGAATTAATTCAGGATCAAAACATTCCCTACTACGGGATTTCCTCCGGGAAACTGCGCAGATACTTCGATTGGAAAAATTTTTCGGATCCTTTTCGAGTTCTCAAGGGATGCTTGGAAGCAAACCGCCTCTTGAAACAGCTCAGACCAAACGTGATTTTTTCCAAGGGCGGCTTTGTCGCCGTTCCTGTCGTACTGGCGGCCAAACACCGCAAAATTCCAGTCATTATTCACGAATCAGACCTGACGCCCGGTCTTGCCAATCGGATTTGTATCCCCTGTGCGTCCAAAATCTGTGCAAATTTTCCAGAAACCCTCGCAAATCTGCCACAGGATAAAGCAGTGCTGACAGGGACACCAATCCGCAGCGAACTCCTCCGAGGGAACCGCCAGGCTGGACTCGCCTTTTGCAATTTTAAGGAGTCGATGCCGGTGCTGATGGTCATCGGCGGAAGCCTCGGCGCTGCTGCTGTCAACGATGCGGTGCGCAATGCCCTCCCTGTACTGCTAAAAGAATTCCAGGTGATTCACTTGTGCGGAGCAGGAAAGCTGGATCCCGCCTTAAACAGCACTCCTGGTTACATTCAATTTGAGTACATAAAGGAACAATTGGCGGATCTCTTCGCAGCAGCAGACATCGTGATTTCCCGTGCCGGTGCAAATGCAATCTGTGAATTGTTGGCACTGCAGAAGCCAAATGTATTGATTCCGCTTCCTGCATCTTCCAGCAGAGGTGATCAGATTCTAAACGCCGCATCCTTTGAAAAGCAGGGCTTTAGCTTCGTCCTGCAGGAAGATCATCTCACAGCAGACGCACTGCTCTCCAGTGTTCATACCGTGATGGAACACATTGATACTTATAAAAGGGCGATGACGGCAAGTCCTCATAGGGATGCCATAGAGATGATCTTTGCCCTGATTGAGGAATACGCAGAGGGTACTCAGCAGTGACATCATCCTGCTTTTTGCGACTGGTATACTCACCCGCCAACCGCATTCCGATGCACTGTTTGAGCTGGGATCCCCTCCCCCTGCGGTTCCTTGTGAAAGACGACGGAGTCTTGCGCCATTAGAATGCAATCGCCTTCTTCCAACGGCATACTCCCGCCATCCGGCACTTTCTGTCCATTGACCCAGGTGCCGTTGGTAGAGTGCAAGTCCTTTAAGATGAATTGATCGCCTTCTAATTCAATGGATACATGCCGTCTGCTCACCGTTGGAGCGGAAAACCGGTAAGAGGCATCTCTGCCGCTGCCCAGCACAAAAGGCAGTGTTGTGAGAGGGATTGTTTTTTTCTCCCTGGTAACCAGGTATGCCTTTGATTCTTGGGGAAACTCGCGCAGCAATTCTGTCTCCTTCTCCCAGAGAATTTCTGTTCGATCCTCCGATTCTCTCTGCGCAGAGGCGGCAATTTCCCCCGGAGGATCTCCCCAGTCAAATTCTTCTTCCTCTTTCCGCTTTTTCCACCAAGTGCGAATCGAGCCTTCAAAGACGAATGCGCCAAGGGCAAGAAAAATCAGGAGAGCAACTCCGATTCGGGGAAGGGACAAGCCGGAAGCGTCAGAAAACAACCCTCCAAAGTAACCAAATACAAAAGCAACCAGACCAGCTCCTCCATATAAAAGAAGACTACCGCGAGGAAAAACAGCCTGCTCTCTCTCCTCTTCCTCTGGAAGTTGTACTTCTTCTGCGGCGACATATGGTTTTTGTCCTTCTCCTGTTATCTCTGAAAAACCCGGGGAATGATATTCCTTTTCTTCTTTGTACCCTTTCTCAATTTTTTCCAAGACCTGCTGCAGTTCTTTGTAATCTGCTCCTTCCTGGCATTTTTGATAGATTTCATAGAGAGGAGAAACATCCCGTTCTGTTTGATAATCCAATTTATCCAGCCAGATTCCCACCAGTTCTGTCAGTTGTTTTCCTGCGGGTACCCCATATCCATCCAGGTAACAAAGTCGTAAATGCAGGTCTTTCGTCAGATAAAGGGAGCCAGTGTCCAGCAGGAAATTTTCTTCCCGCAGCAAATAGTCTTCTCCCCTCTGTAAAGCAGACAATAATTCCCGCAGCCAGTCCAGCGCCTGCTTTTGTGAAAGGCTCCCCTCTTTGAGCCATTCTTCCATGGATAGAAGCCCCGCTGTCTCATAATGGTATTCCTGCACTCCATCAATCCACTGCAGCTGCACAGGTGTCAAAGATGGCAAATGATTATATCGGAGCATTTTAGCAGAAGAGCTCTCTGTCTCTGCCCGCACAGAAAAAATCAATTCCGTTCCGGACAAACTCTGCTTGTACGTTCGTGTCACTCCCTGATTCATTTCATTCACTTCCTAAGGCCTCTTCCGCACTCTCAAGCTGCTCCTCCAGTGGGAGTTCCTCCTCTACCTGCTCCGGCAGATGGTCGCCAAATGCGCGAACCAGTTCCGCAGGTCGCGGCAGAGTAAATGTCTTTTCCCACTCCTCTTCCTTTAAAAATAATTCACCGAACGGAACCGCGGGAAGTTCTGGTGTCAGCTTGATCTTCAGTTGAAATAGCGTCATCTCCACTTCAATCTGAGAGATCTGAATCAAAAAGAGGTACGTTTCATCCAGCTGCTTCTGCATATCTTCCCTGATCTGCTCCTCTTGCTTCTCTTTCGAGGAGAGCAGATAGAGCGGTCCTCTCTCTGACAATGCCTGATAATCCACCTCTCCCGTTTCCAGATTCACCGGGCGATTAGACAGCACTTCTCCCCTGGTCAGTTCCTGATTCAGCATTGCCAGAATACAAATCTTATCATGAAGGAACATCGTCAGTGCCAACAGTCCGATGAGGCAAAACAGCAGAAGCGGAAGTACCAAGGCTGTCTCTACCGTATAAGAACCCTTTAACCTCTTTTTCACAAAAACAATCCTCCCAATGCTGCCAGAGTCAGACAGGGATAAAAAGGATAACCAACCTCTCGCTTGGAATGAGAAATAAAATGCCGTATGATCCCCCATACTGCAGCCAGAAAAAAACTGCCAAACATAATCCAGAGATTGACATAGCCGCCAAAAACCAAACCACAAAGCCCAATCCCGATGCCATCTGCCATTCCGATTTTTCCTGCCGTCAAAATACTGAAACAGCACAAAAGAATGCCCTCCAGCAAACCGATGACTGCTAGGAGGGGAGTCGGTGCTTTTCCACAAATCACGCAGAGAAGGGAAAAAGCGCCGATTCCTCCCAGCAAATAAAAAGAGATAGTTTTGGTTTTCAAATCCTGCAGTGAGCAGAGAATAAGTCCCACACATAAGCCCACTTTCCCTATTATCTGCCACATATTCTTCTCCTTCCCACATAAAAATCAAAATCCGGGCATTTTATTTGCAAACTTTACATTTCAAAAATCAATGTGAGATACTTTCACCGACAATGCCAAAACATCTGTGCTGCCGATTCCATGTCGGTGAAATCCCCTGTATCCTCCTTTTCAGTCACCGCAGACTTTACAGGCACGCATTCCCGCCACCTCCGACAGCAGCACCGCATGCACTGTCCGCTTCAATGCAGAACACGTTTTCCTGCTGTGATACCTGGTTCCCTCCGGTGTGTAATAGACAATCCCGGTTCCACCTCCGCAGGATTCACAGGGGTAATATTTTCCGCCGCTGCCATTTCGTTTTGATTCCATCTCTGATAAAGGAGCTTCATATATAGTAGGATTTAATGTTTTGCAATCTGGGCTGAGATGATAGACCTCTCCCCAATCCGTGATATAAACATATTTTTCTTCTTCCTCCCCGGTCTCTCCGTTTTCTTCCCCATTGGATGGAAAAACAGCATCTCCCAAGAATCCTCTGGTGTCAGCTGTCTGTAGTCCAAAGCGAAGGGAAAATCCCGGCACCTTTATCGGCATTACGACAGCGTGGCGAATCCCCAGGTGAATTTCCTCTCCCATCACACAGTCGAGGCCGACCAAACCATTTTTTCCACCAAAGGAACAATTTTCCCAGAATCCCTCCTCACTGACCTGGTGCTTGATATGTTCCTGAAGCAACAGCGTCTCCATCCAGTTCTCTTCTAAATCCAGGCGATTGCAGAAATATTCCATCTGAGAGGCCCATTTTCCAGTTTCCAGAACAGATACCTGCAATTCCTCCTGATTTTTCATCAAAGGGAACAAAAAAAGCAGTGCCAGCATTCCGAGTAGAAAAATGGGGAAAGCCAGACTTGCCTCCACTGTGATGGAACCCGCTGCTCGTTTTCTCTCCCCATCTCTATTTTGACTTTTCCCAAACAAAGATAATTCTTGAATTCTTTTATGAACTATCATTTGAAAGGAGGCAAAAAGATGCCCTCTTCCTGGCTTTTGATTTTTGCAGCTACTTCCTCCATGCATAAAAAGATTTTCCATGTCTAGTTGCCATTGGAAAGAGAACATCTTCCTGCCTCCTTTTTTATCATGACCTTCTGATGAAAAATAGTAATCTGGGCTGCGCCTAGGTGTCCCCCGCAAGTACATAAAGCAGACTGTTCCTTCAATCTCGAAGCGAAGCGCAACTATTTTCGCATTGAAAACACGAAGACGCAGCACTACATCATTTAGGACAATGCAAAAACTCCTTTCGTTGTTAATCTGAAGCTCCCTTCGGACACCTTTCATTCATGGTGCTACGTCGGGAGAGATTACATAGGCAATGTTGTTTCTTCCCAAAATCCTTGATGCATCTTAATATAATTTGATATTAAACCAGATTTTTCAATATCATTAACTGTCGGTACTCTTTGCTGTATTCAATAGCAGTATCCTCTTCGAATCGTCTGCTTTCCGTACATGCCTTCTCCTCCAGGAAACAAAAAAGGGGATTTCCTCCGCGGTGTAATGCACACTTGTGCTTCCACCCCCACGTAGCAGATGCTCCATTGAAAGTTTACGTTCTGAAGATAGGAGATGTTCTCCTGGGAAAGGGCAAGCATACGGCTGATGGTCGTCTCCTGATCCTGCATCCAGAGAAAGAGCTTCAGATACTGGAGATAGGAGAGCCCGTTTTGTCCACTCGCTTCCTTTGCTTTTCTAGTCACCATCTTTTTATTAAATCCCAGCAGATCCTCCAGCCCAATCAGAAATCTGCTTCCCTGTTTCTGAAGGGGCACCTTCTTCCCCATGCTCAAAATACGTATCTCCACCGCACTTTCCTCGATAGCCCATGTCACTAAAAGCAAGTATTTTGCTGCCTGCACCAAAGGCTCAATTCCGGTCAGTCCCACGATTCCTCTGGCCAGGGCTTCCACCTCACCAGTTTTCTCTTTGTCCAACAACAGAGCAATCAAGTTGATAGAACCGCGCAGTAACCATAAGCGCCCAGCCACAGCCATTAGATTATCCGCATCCGCGGCTTTCCCGCCAAGCAGGTATTCCAATTGGTAAGAAAGCACTTCTTCTCTCTGGTTATCAGAAAAAGAGGGAAAGTGTACCTCCGCGTATTTCCCCAGCAAAAATTTGTTCGTCACATTTCCAGCCAGTTCTGTCAGTGCTTCCGCCCCGTTTTGCCACCATGAGGATAGCGCAGAGAGATCAATCGAGGTTTTTGCCTTTGAGACAGTTCCAATAGAAAGTGTCTTTTCTGAAATGTCCTCTGTCCCAAAAAGCAGTGGAAGTAAGTTCCCCTGCAACACATCTTTCGCAGTGTCCCAGATTCGCTCCCCTTTCTTATCCTTCTCCAATCCCTCATAGGAAAAAGATAATTCTCGTATCGAATAAGATGGGAGCAGTCTCTCACACGCAGACACTATCTGAGCCGCTGTTTCCTTCTCCTGCACGTCAGACAACAAGGAAAGCGTGGACAACATCGGGGTGATCTGTTCCAGACAACGACTGATCGCAGCATCGTCCAGTTGAAGTAGACTGCTCCCGCTCTCCTGTTCCTGCCACAAAGCTTCATAGACAGAGTCAGAAAGTCCGTCTTTAGCCTGATTCAACGTATCCTGATACTGTTGTTGTGCCTCTTTTGCCAGTTTTTCATCTTCTCTTCTTTTTTTCAGCAATGTCTGGCTTTTTTCCAGTTTCTCCAGTGCTTTTTTCGCCTGTTTTCCCAACTTATGCGCTTTTGACAGCGACACATCATCCACTTCCCCGCCATCCGGCAGTATCCTGGCAAGTTCCTCGGGAAGATTATGGTATTTCTTCTTCATCGTCTTCCATATCGTCTCATCGTGCACCCCTACCAGTTCCATAGACGGCGTACCAGGACAAAACATCTTGACAAAAGACGATTCCGCGAAAAACCTGCCGAACCAGCGCGTCAGCCCATGAGAATCCGTCCGCAAACCTTCCAGGTAGGAAAGTAATTTCAGTGAACTGTCTCCCGCTTCCACCTGAGTCTGACAAAGCTCTGCCCTGGCAGATAGAACCTCTTCCACCTGTTTTTGCTCTTCCAGGAATTCCGTGTCCGGCATATCCTCTTCTTTTTCTCCCGCCAGGATCTGATATTTGATATACTGCCTGGCTTGTTCCGCAAAAAGGGCTCCTCCCTGCTCTGTGAAGGAAACCGCCGACAGTACCTTTGTTTCCTCTGGCTGAATCTGCCAAAAATCAATGCCCCCCTGGGTCCAGCAACTCTCCATCGAAGACTGCAGCTGTTTTTCCATCTGCTGCGGTGTCATCACCAGGCCCAGAATGTGGTATCGCTCGTAGAGAGGGAGATAATAGTGGGTCATGAGCTCATCTTCACCAAAGACCAGAATCTCCTCCCCCAGACAATTCATCACTTTGACCCGGCTCATCTCCAGCAGTGAGCCCACAAAGGATAAAAAGAGAGTCAACAGTAGACTGAGAAATACTGTAATACTGCCTCGCCGGCTGATATTTCTCATCCGATGATTTTACCGGTCCCGCTGGTAATGGAAGAAAAGGCCTTCTGTACGATTTTGGTGATCTGATCTTTAAACAACACCACCAGTCCAACCAGAACCACCAGAATCAGGATAATTTCTACCACGCCGACACCGTCTTCTTCTTTCCAAAATTGTACAAATCTCTCCTTCATAGCGTTCTTCCTTTCCGCCGAAGTCACCGGCTTTTTTAAAAAATATCAAAGAGCAACAGAATGTTTGGCTTATATGACAACGCTTCTATTCCACACGCGCTCTTTCCCCTATTCCATTTTCATAATTGCTGCATCGCAGGCACCAAAAGGATCAAAAACACCACAATCAGCATTCCCATCATGGGAAGCAGCAGTTTTGTTCCCGCCTCCTCCGCCTTTTTGCGTGTCAGACTCCTTCTCTGCTCCGTTACTTCCTGCGCCTCATACTCGAGCAGTACAGGTAGTTGATCGGTCCCGCTCCGCATATTTTGTTCCAGCAAAAAAGAAAATTTTCGATATGAGGGAAGCACACAGCGATTTCCAAACCGTTCCAGTGCCGTCTCAGGGGGAATTCCATTTTTCATCTCATTCAGTGCCGCCTGGATTTCCTGATGAAGGTAACGATTTTTGTTCTGTCCACGATAATCGCTCTCCAGCCTCTCCAGGACTTTAGGAACAGAAAGTCCAGCTCGAAGATAAAGCAACGTTTCATCCACAAAATCCGGGTATGCCTCCGTCAATGCTTCCCGCCTCTGCTCCACTTCTTTTTGTACCATGTTCTTTTCTACAAAAATCACCAGCACACCAGACAACAAAAGCAGCACAATAAGACTTGGCAGCACATTTGACTGTTCGGCTATAATGCGATATCCACTCACTTCCTGTGGAATCACCACCTGTTCCTCTTTTCGCTGTTCCTCCTCTGCTTGGGACAATCCCACTTCCACTTTTTGCTCCACCAATTGTTCCTCTGTCAGCACGGCTGGATAGAGCGTCATATCATACGTGGCTCTCTCAGTGAAACCACTACATGAAAGAATCGCTGTCACCTGTGTTATAGTCCCCTGTTCTTGAATGGCATCCTCCTGCACAGTCCCGTTCGCCGCGATCTGACGTGCATCGTAGTCCCAGGAAATCGTCACCGGAAGTCCCGTGATTGTCTCCGGAAATGAAAGAGAATTCCTCACCTCGTCAAAAGAAGCATTTTCCCCAAGGAGAATCGCCGGAAGCAGTTCCTTTGCCTGAGCCAGATACTCTCTCGCCTCCGCTTCTTCGTATTCCTGAGGAGACAGCATCAGATTCGGCGTCACATGAACTGTTTCATTCTCTCCCTCCACCCACAGATCCATCTGCTGATTCACTGTGCCTTCCTCCACCCCGGGGCGAGAAAAGACAATGGTTGTGCTTTGCCGATTTCCCAATAAAAGACACCCGCTCAACAGCGCAAGGGCAGCAAAGAGAATGATCATTCTCTTTTTTGCCTTCGCCCACCAGGCTTTCTTGGAAGCCGTATCTCCATGAAACAGTTCCTCTGCTTTTTCCTTTGGCAAAATCAAACTGCTCCATTTCTCCATCTTTTCTTCCTCTCTCCCTCCTTAGACCTGACAAATTCGCTGTCCGATCACGTTCGAGACAACATAGAGCAGCAGCACGCAGGTCATGATCACAATCCCGGACAGATTTCCGTACAATGGGTCCAAAAAGCCCGGAGAACAAATCCACAGATATAAAATCATCAACAAGGGAATGCTGCTCATAATCCGGCTTTCCAGCTGCCTGGAAGAGAGCAAAATTCTCAATTCCCGTTTCATCTCTACCTTGTTCTCAATATGCCTGCCGGCAGCCTGCATCAGTGGCATAAGATTTCCGCCGGTCTGACGCCCCACCCGGATCATGCGGGCAAAACTCTCAATCTCCTCCACACCGCTGCGTGCCGCAAAGCGGGTCATACCCTCTTCCACCGAAATCTGATGCTCATAGCCCAGTACAATGGTCTGCAATTCCCGCACAATATCCGCATCAGCCGGATAAATTCGTTTCAAATCCCGAAGAGCCTCCCGTACCGCATTCTCGATGGAAAATCCTGCGCTCAAAGCGGCTGAAATACTGTTAATGGCATCTTTGAACTGTACAGAAAGGGCAAATTGCCGCTCATTTACCATCCTCTTTTTCTCCATCCTCACGTAAACCGGAAGAAAAAGACACAGCACCAACACACCGGCTAAACTGCGGTAAAACAAAAGTCCAATGGCGCCGAGAAATAAGATCCCCTTCCCTGCAATTAGAAGGCGCTGCTGCTGAGACAAATGACAGGTCCTATAATCCATCCCTGTGTCCCGCTCTCCTCCATTTCTCGAGACGGCGCATGGGGAATTCCGTGCGGATGAGCGCTCCGATGACATGCCCTTCTTCATCCGTTCCCTCCTCTTTGAACATAAATAGCGGATTGATCTCTATTTCTGCACCGGTGGAATCCTCCGCAATCACTCCTTTCAAGGCAGTGTCTTCTTCCGATCGATTCGCTATTTCACCAGAACGACACAATTCCGCGATCTGCGTCACCCGCCGACTGCCATCCCGCAATCTGCTGACATGGACAATCAAATCCACTGCGCTAGCAATCTGATCCCGTATAGCGGGAAGCGGCAGTTCCACACCCAGCAGAACCAGGGAACTCAAACGACTGATCATATCCTGAGGAGAATTGGCGTGTATCGTGCTGAGACTTCCATCATGCCCGGTATTCCAGGCAGCCAGCAGATCATACGCCGCTTGATCCCGGATCTCGCCGATCACAATACGATCCGGTCGCATCCGCAGAGCGGTTTTAATCAAATCCCGAATGGAGATCGCATTTTTCCCCTCCAGATTTGCAATTCGGGTCTCCAGTCGTACTAAATTGGGCAGATCTTGAAGCTGCAATTCCGCAGAATCCTCGATGGTGATCACCCGTTCAGACGGGGAAATGAACTGGGAAAGTGCATTGAGAAATGTCGTTTTCCCGGAACCGGTTCCTCCGCAGACAAAGATGTTGTATTTTGCCTGAACCACCTTCTGCAGAAAGGATGCCGCTTCCTCCGTCAATGCCCCCAGGGAAATCAAACGCTCCATGTTCATCCCTTCCTTGGGAAATTTCCGGATTGTGACAATCGGCCCGTTTAATGCCACCGGCGGCAGAACTACGTTGACTCTGGAGCCGTCCTCCAAACGAATATCCGCAATCGGTCGAGAAGCGTTTACCGTTCGGTTTACTGCCGAGACCATCTGCTGAATCAATTCCTCCAATTTCTGAGAAGAAGCGAACTTTTTGGAAGTAGGATAGAGATTTCCAGCCCGTTCCAGAAAAATCTGATCCGGCCCGTTGACCATGATCTCCGTCACCGTATCGTCTTCCAAAAATTCCTGGAGAATGCCCCATCCCCTCAGTTCCGCGTAGAGGTCCCGTTTTAAACTTGTTTTTTGAGACACCGTCATGTAGTAAGAGTCGCACAGTTTCAAGATCAAGTCATCCAGCAAATCCCGAATCTGCTGCTCACTCCACTGCCTGGTGCGATCCATACGCTCTGTCACACTCTGAAGCAGTTTCCTCCTTGCCTCCTCCTCCGAAAGAGATGGTTTCACCCGAAGATGATCCACTTCCATCCCTTCCTGGCTCTCTCTCACCTCATCGTTCCCTGTCTTTCTTTTCACCCCATCGCTCGCATCCTCTCTTTACATCTTTCGTACAGATGAAC
>CAZROZ010000009.1:0-13853 GCA_964601745.1 uncultured Lachnospiraceae bacterium
ACGAGATGGAGACCGAACAGGCCGGCATAAAGCACGAACCCGCCCAGAAGCGTAAAGCGAATATAGGGCACCAGACCGAATTTCTTGGAAAGAGCCGGGGAGATGGCCAGAATCAGGAACATGATCGGCATGGAAAGCACACTGGTCCAAGTCATGAGGCCGATGTCACCCAGCACATCAGAATACATGTAGGATCCCAAAGTGGAACTCACATACTGCATTGTGCAGATGCAGATTCCGTGCAGACACAGTGCCACAAAGGGACGGTTTTTCCGCAGCACAACCAGGATATCGGAGAACTTGATATTGTCCGCGCTGGTGGAATTCTCCACCACATTGCGTTCTTCTGTCCAGAAATAGTGCAGCAGGCAGAACACAAATCCGATTCCGGCACAGATGATGGCACCCAGCCGAAAAGCAACCGCCGTGTCTCCGTATTTATCCAGCAGAGCCGGCATGATCATGAGAGGAACCATGTTGCCGATGGCGCCGCCCAAGCCCCTGGCACTGGACAGACTCGCCCGCTCGGTGTCGTTATTCGCCATAGCAGAGAGCAGAGAGCCCATGGGAATATTGAACATGGTATACGCGCCCTCATACAAAATCTTACACAGAAACAGCACTACCAGCATGGTCACGCCCTCAAAAAAGGTGGGCACAGTCCAAAACGCGATAAAGGTGATCGCCACCAGCGGAGTGGACCGAAGAATCCAGGGTCTGAATTTTCCCTTCGGATTGTGATGTTTCGCGAAAATCTTGTCCATCAGTGCGCCCATCATGGGATCGTTCACTGCGTCCCATACATTCCACACCAGCAGCAGCGTAGCCAATATCCCGGCATTGACCCGCAGCACATTGGTATAATACCGGGTGACCATGGCACCCATGAGCGCAAACGTCATACATCCGCCCAGATCACCGCAGGCATACCCGATCCAGTGTTTCACTGTCAAACCGGATTTTTCTTTCTTTTTCTTTGCCATCTTGTAAACCCTCCTGTCTTGAAACATTTTCCCCGCTCCCTCCTCCGGAAGAACGGATTCTTTTCCAGAATTGTACTATGGCAAAATTGCAAAGGAAATTGCATATTCGTCAAATTTCATTGCGGATCCGATATTGTTCTGATACAATGATTCCAGCAATGGAAAAGAAGGTCGTCGCAATCTCTCCCTGCCCGGAATGAGGGAACCCTTTCCTCTCTATCACAGAAAATCTCCACCTAGACAAGTGAGGAAATCACAGATAATCTCCACCTAGAAAAGAAGGGAATACTATCGTGGAAAATGCAGAACTAGAGCAAAAATTACAATTCATCTTCGGAAAAGAGGAAGCCAGACAGCGGCAGATATGGTTTCAGAAATATGCCTCCGGCAGTATGAACATCTTTCAGGAACTGGAAATGCGGCACTTTTATGTGGATGCCCAGAGAGACTCCAGTGTTCTGACCAATGATGTACAGCTGCACAGCCACGGCTTCTATGAGATCCTCTGCTGCACGCAGGGGAACATTCAATACCTGCTTGGGAGCAGCCGCTACCGGATCAGCCCCGGCGCCGTGATCTTCATCCCGCCAGGCATAGGACACAGGCCTCTGCTGACCGACAATATGCCGCAGAGTTATGACCGCTATGTCCTATGGCTGAGCAAGGATTACGCGGATCAGCTGACCCATCGCTATTCTGCCATCGCCCAGCTGCTCACCGCGCCGGCCATGCTGCTGCGCACGCAAGGGGAGGACTGCCGGCAGATTACACAGATCTTTATCGAAATGGTGCGGGAAGAGGAACAGCAAAAGCCTGATTGGGAAGCTGTGGTGCTGGGCTGTTCTCTCCAGTTGCTGGCACTGCTCTGCCGTTTGATGCTGGAGGATGGGAGGCTCTCTCCCACAGAGGCACCGGAATTGCTGGACCAGATCCTGCATTACATCGATGGGCACTTGAGTGAAAAGATCACGCGCCAGGGAACCGCGAAGCACTTTCTGGTCAGTGAGAGCACCATCAGCCAGCTTTTTCGTCAGAAGATGGGAACCAGTTTTTACCACTGCGTCACCCAGCATCGCCTGATTCACGCCAAGGCAAGAATCGCGGGATTAGAATCTCTGGAAAATGTGGCGCATGCCGTGGGCTTTGGCGATTACTCTTCCTTCTATCGTGCCTTCAAGAGAGAATACGGGATCACCCCGGAACAATATAGACAGACCGTGGTGGAAAAATAGGAGTTCATAGTCTCGTCTCCCACCTGCCGCAGAACACGTTTTCCTCCGCCTTTCCCGTGAAGGGCGCTTTGCCGATCATCCGCTCGATGAACGCCCGGATATTCTCCTGCCTGGCGCCATAGGCATTGATGAATGTCTTTGCCTGGGGCACGTCGATCAGGTGATTGGTGAAATTCAGACTCACCGCCACGGTGGGCACTTCCGCCAGATACCAGGGCTGATCCGCGCTGTGGTCACAGCTCCAGGTCACCCGCACTTCATTGGTCTGGGCATAGCCGGTAAAATTCAGCACCAGCAGCACCAGATCGTGCTCCGCCCGGAATTTCTCCCGGGGTCCCTTATACATCATCTGAATCATATTGCGGAAATTGACGCCGTTTTTCACCTCCAGATCATGGAACGTGGGACAGACATCCACGGAAAATCCCACCCGTTCAAGCTCACTGACCAGCAGATCCTGCACCGGATCCCCCTGGTACCCTTTCGTATTGGGGACGTTGTGGGCATAGACCAGAAAGACCCGTTTCCCAACTGGGTCAATGGGGAGTAAATGCTGGGTATCCTTCACCAGCGTGGTGCACTTTTCTGCCGCCTGACGGCGAAATTCGTGGTGCTGTGCACAGCCCACATAGTTCTCTTTCAGGTCCGGTGCCGGGAATTGATACTCCTGGGTCAAGCCCAGTTTTGCCTTCAGTCCCAGGATCCGCTCCAAAGCTTCGTGCAGGCGCTCTTTCGTCACGATTCCCGCTTCGATCCCCGCCTTCATGTAGGCCAGATCTTCGGCGGTGTCGTTGGTGAAAAGGATCATATCGCAGCCCGCGGCGATGGCTTTTGGCAGGGCGGTTTTGCGCTGCTGCGCGGTGCAAAAGCCGATCATCACGCTGGCATCGGTGACAATGACACCATTAAAGCCCAATTCTCCCCGCAGCACATCCTGCAGCAGTTCCGGCGCCAGAGTGGCGGGCATCACTTCCTCGTCTTTCATGTCTGGTCGATACTTTTTGGAGAGTGCCCGCTGGGCGATGTGCCCCACCATCACCGCTTCGATGCCGTCCTCAATCAAACCCTTGTAGACTTTGCCGAAGGTGTCCTCCCATTCCTGGACAGACAAATCGTTGCAGCCCATGCAAAGATGCTGATCCCGTTCCTCAGTGCCGTCGCCAGGGAAATGCTTCGCGGTCACAGCGATGGGAAAACCGGAATCCCGCACCCCTCGGATATATGCCCGGCACATGGTCAGAACCTGGTCCGGATCCGAGCCGAAACTGCGGGTATTGACAATGGTATTGCGCCAGTTCTGATAAATATCACAGACTGGATTGAACAGCCAGTTGGCGCCGATGCTCCCCGCCTCCCTAGCCGAGACAAGGCCGATGTGATAGGCGGTCTCCGGGTCCTGACCAGCCGTCGCCTGCACTGCTGTGGACACATAGGTCCCGTCCGGCACACATTCCGCGCCGCCGGTGTCACAGTTGGCTGCGATCAGCAGCGGGATTTTGGCGTACTTCTGATAGAGCTGATTCTGCTGATAGGCCTCCTGGGAATTCTTGCGCTGCCACCGCAGGCCCCCCTGATGATAGGCTTCTGTCTCACTCTTAATCTTTTCCTCGTTTACACCCGGCGTATAGGTCATAATAGTAAAAAGCTGTCCGATTTTTTCCTCCAGGGTCATCCCCTCTATGGTCTGCTCGACCCAGGCAACCTGTTTCTCATTCAAATAAAACGGCTTTTCTTTTAAATTAATCATGATTCTTCCCCGCTTCCCAGATTGTGCATAAATTCCGCTATTTTCCCGGTCTCATACTGGTCGTAGCCGCCTCCTTGGAACTTGGAAAATCCAACCTCTGCCAATTCCTTCCAGCTCTCCTGCTCCTTTTTCACCAAGATGGGGAAAAAGTGGACCCCGTTTTTCTCCGCAGCCTGTAGATCCCCCGGTGCGTCTCCCACCATCAGCACCCGATTCGGGTCGTAGCCGCATTCTCTCATCAATGAGATGCAGTGGGCTTTGCTCCCCATATCCTGCGCCATCATCAGATCCACATGATCGCTGAGGCCGAATTTTTCCCATTCTGCCGTGACCGCGTCCCGGTTGGCACTGGACACAATCACCACATCCGCGAATACATGGGCGGCGGCAAGTCCTTCTTTGGCGCCCGGGAAAGGTCGTTTCACCTCCTCCGGCAGCGCACGGATGGCCTCGTTCACGGCTTCGGACCAGTGCAGCGCTTTTTTCAAGATAGGACTGTCCGTCTCGTCAATGGCCTTCTGCAGTGCGTCATTGCTGGGTGCGGCGCCGGAGTGAACCCAGGCGGTCAGATCTGAGAGTCCCTGGATGGGAGTATCTTTCTCATTTATCTCGGTGAGCATCTGATCCAGTGCCAGAAAGCGGTTGATCCCCCGGGTCATGCTATAGAGATTGATCTCATTCCAGCGATCCAGGATGGCGTCCTCCCACTTGAAAAGATCCCACTCCCGCACCAGGCAGGGACCGAAACAGCGAATATGTTTGCAGTCCATGGTGTCCATGGCACAGCCGTCAGAATCCACGCAGACCAGGTATTCTTTCTGCTTTTGAAATGCTTCTAATGTGTGAACCATTGTTCCTTCCTCATTTCCCGACTTTTGTGTGAGCTATTTCCTTTCCTCATTTCCCGACTTTTGTGTGAGTCATTTTCCTTCCTCATTTCCCGACTTTTGTGTGAGTCATTGTCTCTCCCTCACTTTTCGACTTTCCGAATGGCTAGATTAATCGCTTTCTGTCGATCTTCCTCCATGCCGTCATGGGCCAGGATACTGCGCATCGAAAGGCCGAGCGGGATATCCGTACCCTTTTCCAATTCCCGGCATAGGTCCGGTACATATTGATTCAGAATGCGCCACGTCTCCTGACAATCCATCAGATCCTGAGCGGTGTCCAGAAGGGAATAGTAGCTGTCGGCATCCAGATCTTCCTCCCCCAGAAACCAGTTGTCCACGGTCTCCCCGGCACCGGAATCGGGGAGGGCGTAACTCTCATCCGGCTCCTCCACTCGCTGAAATGTCACGGAATCTGTATAGGACACACCGTCTTCTTCCGCTGTGACGGTAAAACTGTTCTCCCCAAGGCACAGCGGGGCAGGTGGAAACACGATGCCGCCGTTGCCATTATTCTGCCTGGTGACGGTGGCGCCGTCCGGCAGACAGAGCACTGCCTCCGGCAGATTGGTGTAAACTTTGATGGTCACTTCCTTCGCGCAGCGATGGACAAAGCGCTTCTCCCGAATCTTGAGAAAAGGCACATCGCTCCACTTGGCTTTATAATAGTAGAACGCATCCTTTTTCACGGTTCGGTCATAGGTGATAAGTCCCTTGGCGTTGATGTATTTTTGCCCTCCTTCCTCCCGGCGGGAGCTGGAAAAGTCAAACATATTCCAGACAAAGCTCCCCCAGAGATAGTCTTTGGACTGAAGAATCGGATAAACCGTCTCGTGCCACAATGCCTGGAATTCCTCAGAATAATCCTTTACAAGGGGTTCCCTCGCGTGCAGGAAAGGAGCGGCGTCCACCCCGTATTCGCTGATACCGAGACTCGTATCCGGCAGATCCTTGTGGAGCCGATCCAGGAACTCCCTGTAGTCCTCCATTTTCCCGTAGTACCAGCCGAAATAGAGATTATAGCCCACCATGGGCGTCAGGTGATTCAGGACACTGGAAGATTTCACCGTGTTTAGATTGGCGCAAGTCACCAGGCGGCCGGGATCCAGCTTCTGACAGAGCGCTGTCAGCTCTCTCACCGCCGCGTGGATGGGCGGAGCATCCCGAAACATCCCGATCTCGTTTTGCACGCCCCAGAAAAAGACAGAGGGGTGATGAATATTCTGCAGAATCAATTCGGTCAGCTGACTTTTCGCGTTTTCAAGGACAGCCGGATCCTGTGTCATTTTCAGCATGGGAATCTCCGACCAGACCACATATCCCTCCGCGTCGCACCGATCATAGGTGTAAGGCGGATGCTGGTAATGGGAAAGCCGCAGCGCGTTGGCGCCGATCTCAGAAATCAATTCAAAATTCCGGTCGATTTCTTTTTGGGTCACAGCGCTGTAGCAACCGGCAAAATCCTGATGCATGGCCACCCCGTTCAGCCGCAGTCGCCTGCCGTTCAGGAAAAATCCTTTGTCCGGATCCAGAGAAAACGTGCGGAATCCGGTCTTGATCTCTACCACATCCAGGATTTTCTCATGGAGAGAGAGTTCCGCCCGCAGTGTATAGAGCGCTCCTTCTCCTTTCCCGTTCCAAAGGCAGGGAGAAGGAATCTTTGCCCGCCAGGGGGTATCCGCACGCTCACACGCCTCGATTTCCAGATTTCCGGATGGGTCTGTAAGATAGTAAGTGATTTTGGCATCGGGTGGGACCGGGTCAGAAAGGCCTTTCCTCACATGGGGTTCCGCCTCCAGGATGCCGCTTCCATCCTCCGCCACAGATGTGCGGACGATAAGCCCGTCGGTGCCGTAATAAAGATAGTCAAAATGATATTTTTCACAAGTTAAAAGTGCCACGTCCCGGGTCAGTCCGCCAAACACGGTAAAATCGCCCGCCAGCGGGGAAATAGACGTTCCCGCCCGGTTATCCACGTGCAGCTCCAACTCCAATTTCCCGTCTTTTATGATGTGCTCCGGTATGCCGAAGCGTACCCGGGAATACCCTCCCTGATGGGTCCCGATCTTTTCGCCGTTTCCATAGGCGGTCACCGTGTGGTCAGCAGCGCCGATCTCCAGAAACAGGCACCCACAATCTGGTGCCTCCACTGTTTTTTGATAGACGGACTCTCCCCGGTACGGATCTTCCTCCCGATACCAGGTATGGGGCAGGTCCACCGTCACTGCCGGGGAGCCGTCACATTTTTGAAAACGCCAGTTTTGATTGAGTACAATCCGTCTCACGCACTCGCCTCCTTATTTTTCTGCCATAACGCGTCCCACAGCCGGATAAAAAGGCATGCCGGCATCCAGAAATCCAATCAGCTTGTCCATCTTCTCCGAGGGAATCATCTTCCTCGCTTTTTCCAGCATCATCTGCCGGGTCATGCGCTGATCCTTTTCATAGGGCACGATATCGCTGGTTCGAAATAGCCAGTCAAAAGCGGCCTTTTTCATCTCCTGCACTGTACCGGAAAGGGACGAATCCTGAATCAGATTGATCCGCTCCCCGGGGTCTTTCTCCATGTCGTAGAGCTCCTCCTCCCCGGAAATACGGGTGATCAGCTTGTAGCGCTCTCCCCGGATCATGATGCCCTTGGCATGGGCCTCACTGTCGGATTGCGCCATGAGTTTCGGCCAGTAGACATATTCCTCCGAAGCGCCTCCCGGGGAGTCATGATACTCATCGCAATGGGTTTCCTCAGGCAGTCTGCCTCCCTCGCAGAAGACAAATTCCCGGACTTTCTCCTGCCGGTGCTCCAGCACATGTCTCAGACTGCGTCCGAACTGCGTGTGACTGGAAGCGATGCCTGCGTAGTCCAGGACCGTGGCATAAAAATCCACCAGCTCTGCCAGGGAATCACTGATACCCGGATCCACCGCCTCGCCCTTAGGGGGCTTGATCAGAAGAGGTACCCGGGTCAAAGCGTCCTCAAAACAATTCTGGGCCTTTTCCACCAGGTCATAATCTCCCGCCCAGTCCCCGTGATCGGAGAGAAAGAAGATAGCGCAGTCATCGTAAATGCCAGCCTCCTTCAGCGCTCTGCAAAGTCTCCCGAACTGGTCATCCACTTTGCTGCACATGCCCAGGTAGACAGCCCGCAGCTCATCCCACTGACTCTCGGTCATGCCGTCCGTACCGGCATAGCGGTGAATCAATTCCACCATTTTGGATTTCCCCCGGCACTCGGATAAAAGCACCCGCGGCGGCAGTTTCCCCCGATCTATGGAAGAATAATAGGGTTCCTCCACCATATAGGGCACATGGGGATAAATCAGCCCCAAAAAGACACACATGGGCTTTTCATCCACGGGATGGGTCAATCGCGCTATGGCGGCGTCAACCGAAGCATCGTCGTCGGTATAATTGCGTCCCGCTTCATCCAGCTTTAATTTTCCCTCAAAATGGGAATAATAGCAGGAATTCCCTTTTTCGCCCCGCAGAGCAGGGTTTTCCGGTCCCGGCGCTTTTTGCGCGGCGCCATAAAAAATCTCGTCCGCATGGGACTCCACCCAGCCGGGATACTGCCCCGCCGCCAGGTCATTGCGATCATTCATCCACACGTGATAACCGCTCTTTTTCAGCTCAGAAAAAAGGCTCTCCTCGCCGGGACGCAGCAGATAAGACATAGTCCTGTGACCGGTGGTATGCGGGTACAGCCCGGTAAAGAAGCTGCACCGGGAGGGCACGCACACGGGATTCTGACAGTATGCCCTGGAGAAAGAGACCGCGTCCTCCCTGGCAAATTGATCCAGATTGGGCGTGATGGCGGCGGGATTGCCCAGATGTCTCATCGCGTCCGCCCTCATCTCGTCGGGATTAAAAATAATGATATGTGGACGTTTTTTCATGGATTCAAAATTCCTCTTCTTCTCATTTCAGTCCCTTTCCAAAAAAGGCGGACTTCCAAAAAAGGCGGACTGACAAGTCCAACGTCTCATCAGGATCCTAAAATACAGGATCCCAAAATACAGGGTCCTAATATACCGGATCCTAATATATCGGATCCTAATATGCCGGATCCTAAAATGTCAGATCCTAAAATGTCAGATCCTAAAATGTCGGATCTTAATATACCAGATCCTGATATACCAAGAGCCGCTCCGCACAGGAACGGCTCTTTGACATAAGAACATTTCATTGAGAGGGCGCCAAACGTACCTCGGCGCCCGGATAATCACAGGCGGCAATGATTTTACACCGGCGCCCGGATAATCACAGGTGGCAATTATCTATGCCGCCGCTTCCTTTTTAAAAATCTTGCGGCAAACTTTCTTGATATTATCCAGCTGCGCAGACATGGTATAGAAGCAGAATACAAAGACTCCCATGATAATCTGCTGCCAGCCGCCTGCGCCGAGATTCATGCAGTTCAGCCCATAATTCAAGATCTGCATGCCGATGGCGGCGATACAGATGCCGATGACGTCATTGGAGGCAAGTCCGATGAAGGTCCCCATATACACGGGAACGATATAGGAGAACATGATGCCGGCTGTGGACAGCTGAGACTGGGGATAAACCGGGTTCTGGGACACATAGATCAGCGCGGCCAAACCGACGATGATGCCGGAGAAGAAATATGTCTTGGACACATTTTCTTCCTCGTAGATTCCGATATTGACACCGGCCGACTGATTGTTGGAAAGGATCTTGCCCTTCCGGCCCACCACGGTCTTATTATTAAAGAATAAGAACAAGCCTACTGCGATAGCGGTTGGAATGAAGACGCCCGGCATTCTGCCAAAGACTGACAATTTATCATTCATATAGAAAGAAGTGATCCCACCGCCCCCAAATACAATGTAAGTCAAAGACTCATAGAGCAACGTGACCCCGATGGTAGCAATGACGATAGGCAGACGTCCCATCATATAGACGACCGAAGTGAATCCGCAGCACAGCATGCCGCAGAGCACAGCCACGACAAATGCCACCAGCGGATTATTGGTCATAACCCCGACGGAACCTGCCACGATCGCGGTCAGAATCATGGATGCGCCGTTTGAGAAATCAAACCGTCCGTTCTTTAACTGCAGCCAAATGGCCAGCGCCACGCAGATGGTCTGGCAGGCATTTGTGACCACGAAACGGACCAGATCATATCCCAGGAAAATATACTCCCCGTTCACGTAACAAGCGGGGTTCTGGGACGTGATCAGCCACATCGCGAGAAACATCAGCACCGGAAAAAGCAGGGTCAACAATATCCTCTTCAAGATTTTCATTTGCGACTCCTTTGCATATTGCGAAAAATAAAAGTGGGAAACGTCTGCCGTATCCCTGCCAGATACGGGAATCGGCAGGCGCTCTCTCAAAGCTCTTCTCTACCTGAAACCTGTCCGCGAAACAGGAGCTTCCTGACAAAGGACAAATCCTGCTCGCGGCGCAAGGTAAAACTGACAGATTTGTTTATTTTATGTCCTCAATGGTCATATGATTCAGCGTCTCCACCAGGCCGGCGTAGGTCGCTTCCGGATTGCCGAACGCAGTCAGGTTCAGGACATCCTCCGGTGTAAAGAAGGCGTCTTCCGGATTGCCGGTCAGGTAAATGCTTCCCTCAAATTTTGCCAGATCCTCATCGGAATTGATGATCAGAGTAGAGCAGCTGCGGCGCTCCGCTTCCGCGGGCATATCCGAGAAATCGGTGCCATTGATCTTGTTCAGCAACAGTACCAGCGGATAGACGATAGATTCCACAGCGCAGACCATCTCCTGCTGGAACGGGCCCTTGGAGCCGAAGGCTTCGTTGTCCCCGTCACTGTATCCGGAAGCGAAGATCTTCACATCCTGACCGGTGGAAACGACGGTGGGATAGACGAAGGAGCCGGAGCAGAAGGACATGATGCCGTCAATGCCGGGATGTTTTGAGAAATATGTGGAGTCCATGGGCTGGAACATCAGAACGTCGGTCTCCTCGTTGAACGCGTCGACCTCAATGGGCGTAGTGGCGGTCTGATTATATTCATTTATCTTCTCGGTGAACTGCTCCACATAGAGCTGCTGCGCCGGAAACGCAAATGCCGGGAAGATGGTGCAGGCTACATGGGTAACCGGATCATCGGGATGAGCCTCGTTGTATTCCATCAGAGAATCAAAGAAATCATATCCTCTGCGCTGGTCATCTCCGCAGGGTCCGTCGGCGACAGTGCCCAGGAAATAGGGATTCTTATACACAGCGTCATAATTGTTGCGGAAAGAATCATCATAATCGCACAGATATCCGGCCAGATACACATTGGCATCCTGGCATTCCTTGAGCACCTGCTCGGTGGAGGAATCCATGGTGCAGATAATGCCGTCACAACCAGCAGCGATCAGCTCCTGGATCTTGGTGACGTTGATGGTCTGATCATTCTGAGAAAGCACGGTATAAGCATAGGTGACATTCAGTGTCTCGGATAGATTCTCCAGAAATGCCTTCACGGCAGTAACCGCCGCGCCGGAATCCTGATACAAGGCGACTCCGATTTTCGCCGCTTTGGGGCCTTCCCCTTGACCACCGTTTCCATTACCACCGCCGCAGGCAACCAGATTCACTGCCATCACAGCAACCAGCAGCACAGCCACCAATTTTTTCAAATTTTTCATTTCATTACCTCCAAAATGATGTTTTGTTTGGGTTTTACCGGGGCAGGACGCCGTCCTTCTTCCGGCAGGTGCAAAGTACAATCGCAAGGAAAATAAGAGCCTTGACAAAATTAATCATATTCAGCTCCACGCCCATAGTAGTGAGCACGCTGGACAGGAGTGTGTAAGTGAAAGAGCCTACCAGAGCGCAGGAGATCTTGGAACTCATCCCGCCCTTCAGAGGCATTCCGCCTAAGATAAGGCAAATCATGATATCCATCGCGTAACCTGTTCCGGTTCCTTTGCTGGCGGAACTGGTTCTGGTGAGCACCACGAAAGAGCCGATGGCAACGCAGGCGCCCAGCGCCACATAGCCCAGCACCCGCCATTTCACCACATCAATGCCGCACTGCGCGGCCGCCGTCTCATTTGCACCGATGGCACGGGTGTATTTGCCCAGTTTCGTGTATTTGAAGAAATACGTGGCGATCAAAGCCACAACCACAATCATGGTGACCAGCATAATACTGTACAGATTGCGGTCCGTGGGACGGATGGCCTGGGTCAGGAAAATGCTGTTCTCCCCCGTAGCCTCCATCAGCAGCAGCTGGGCTCCTGTGAAGAAGAACATCAAAAACAGCGATGTCACAATGCTGGGCAGTCCCAGGAAAACGGAAACCGCGCCGTTGATGGCGCCACAGACCAGCGCCAGCGCCAAAGCCACCAGGAATCCGACAATCACGCCCGGCACGCCGCCGATTTTATTGCCGATCAAAATCATCAATATGACATAAACACCCACCTGCTGCCCGATGGACACGTCCATGAACCCCATGGAATAGACGAACACCGCGCCCAGGGCAATGATGGAATAAGTAGCGGCAGACTGAACCACAGAAGATAGATTGTAGAACATCCGATCTCCGTTGGAAATAAAGAAGAGCACCAGCACAATGATCAGACCGGCATAACTGGTAATGTCATAAGCATGCTTCTTCAGAAAATCAAGGGGAGTCGTTTTTTCCTTTTCCTCGACTGCCACTGCGCTTTTATTTTTTTCAGGCATCCCTTTTTCCTCCTTAGATCATGTACTCGATGATATCCGTCTCTTTTAAGTCCGGAGAACGCATAAATTCCTTCGTGACTTCAAAGTCCTTCATCACGATCAACTTATCCACCATACCGATCAGCTCCGCCAGTTCCTCAGAAATCAGGATAATCGCCTTTCCCTCTTTCTTCATATCGGCAATGACCTTGTACATAAACTGTTTCACCCCGATATCCACGCCGCGGGTGGGGCAGTCCATGATCAGGACGTCAGACTTTTTCGCCGTCCACTTGGAAAAAGATACCTTTTGCTTATTGCCGCCGGAAAGGGTGGACACCCACTGCCTTCCGTTCTGACATTTGATCCGGAAATTCTCAATCTCGCCGTCGGACAATTTCTTCTCTGCCGCGGGGCTGATGAAAGTGGCATGGCTCAGGGACGGAATCGAGGGCAGCACAATGTTTTCCCCGATGGAGCCGTTCAAAATCAGTGCCTCCGTGTCTCTATTCTTAGAGATATAGCCGATACCGGAATTGATCGCGCCCAGGCACGTCTTGATCTGTACGCCGTTGCGCACGACACTGCCGGATGCTAATTTCTCCAGTCCGAAGGCGGCTCTGCCGATCTCATGCATGCCGCAGCCGGAAAGTCCGCCGAAGCCCACGATCTCTCCTTTGTGCAGGGTCAAAGAAAAGTCCTTGATGGGGCCGAAAGTCAAATTCTTTAATTCCAGCGCCACATCGTCCTGATGAGAGGTGTCATAATCCTCCCGGTAATACGCCTCGCCGATCTCCCGGCCTACCATGAGGTACCGGATCCGCTTCACCGCGTCGGGAGCGTCCATCTCCTCCCGGGTCAGATTTCCCTTGATCTCGCCATCCCGCAGCACCGTCAGATCCGTGCACTGTTCCAGGATCTCGTCCATATCGTGGGAAATGAAGATAACGGACTTATTATTATCTTTCAACTGGTGAATCAATTTGTAGAGCAGCTGCCGCCCTTCCAGGGAAAGCGCGGTGGTCGTCTCGTCCACCACGAAGACCTCGGTCTCCTCAGACACGCAGCGGACGATCTCCACCAGTTTCCGGTCCTCAAAGCCGTAATTGTTGATGGAATCCGTTGCTTTGATGTGTGAGATTCCAAAGGAATCCAGCATTTTCTGGGCAGTCTCGTTGATCTTCTTCATGTTCACAACGCCGAATTTAGAAAATTCGTCGAAGCGTCCGGCAAATATGTTCTCCGCGACGGTGCAGTTGGGGATCGTGTTGGCTTCCTGCAAAACCATGCTGATCCCGTGCCGCTGGGCCTCCACCATGGATTTGGGTGCCCAAGCCTGTCCTTTGT
>CAZROZ010000009.1:13863-17546 GCA_964601745.1 uncultured Lachnospiraceae bacterium
TTTCCCGGATCCGTTCTCTCCCACGAGTCCCCGGATCTCCCCCCGGTAGAAGCTCACATCCACATCACGCAGCGCTCTGGTAGGGCCGAAGTTCTTGCACATACGCCGGACTTCAATAATTTGTTCCTTACTCATGATCTCTCCCTTCTTTGTTGCTATAGTCAACGGCAAAATGAAAGTCACTTTGATTTTCAGCGAATCCCGCACATAAAACAGGCAAACCGCCCTTCAAAGGGAACTTCTTTCTGCTGTCAACTATAGTTAACGACATTAAGCATCTCACTTTGAACTATACAGTGGTTTATTAATGTTGAATTCATTGAAAGTCAAAACGAACTTCATAATGTCGTTAACTATAGATTAGATCACCGCGTTTCCTAAAACAGACGCACAAAAAGAAATCCTGCCGGCGTAACACGCCGCATCAATCTCAATAGAGGTGCAAGACGTCTCTGCTTTCGCGTCTTCTCACTATATATAGTTATCACTACAAACAATGAATCTGTTTGTACTTTATCACTATATATAAGGAAAAGCGATAATAAATCACCGTGTACATTTTGATTATGATGGACTATAACATTTCCCACCCCATCTCTCAAGGACAAGAATTTCCCTATTGATGAGCATATTTTTGGTTCTCTCTTTGCTTGAAAGGCAGGACGAAAGACGAACTGCTTAAAAATCATACATTAACTGTTGAAAATCGGTTCATCCTATAGTAGAATGGAAAAAGATGTGGTGGAGTGAATACTAGTTTTTGTGTTGTTTATCAATGCGCAAATTGAATTTCTCATTGGATCTGGACAGACAGGAACTTTTTGTGCTTTTTTCCCCGATTGAGCGGAAAAATTTGACACAATGATTATTTTTTACGGAATCTTATTATGATTATTCAATTTTTTGACATTTCGATATGAGGAAAGAGGAGCGGCAGAAGAAATGGAAGCACAACATGAACTCATCGATTTCCCCAGAGACATGAAAATTCGTCTCTTTTTGCAACCCTTAGGTTCGATTCCCGGCCACTGGCACAAGAGTCTGGAATTGGCTTTCCTGATTGAGGGATCGGTGGATGTGACCATGGACGGCAGGAATGTGACCATGAAAGAGGGGGACGTGACCCTGTTTAATTCCAACTGTATCCACAGTCTCTCCTCCCGGGACGGTGCCGTGCTCGTCTCCATCCAAATCAAGCCGGAAATGTTCGGCCGGGGGCTCAATCCGGATGAGCTTGAATTTGACTGTGTCAGTGCCACAGATCCGGACCCGTCCAGATTTAACGCACTGCGCATGTGTATCGCCAGAATGTGCATTGAGAATATTGAACGCAGCGACGGCCTGGACTATATCAATTACGGTATGGGCTACTGGCTGTTAGGCGAATTGATGGAATGGTTCCGGGTGCCCTCCCCCGGAAAGGGACCGGACCGGCACAAATACATCCGGCGTCTCTCTTCCATCATTGATTACATTGATACCCATTATAAGGAAAATTTTTCTCTCGCGGATCTGGCGAAGTCTCAAGGCCTCTCTGTACCCTACCTCTCCAGTTTCTTTTTCAAATATACTGGAATGAAATTCACCCAGTACTGCACCGATGTAAAGCTTTCCCACGCCGTGAATTCCCTGCTGACCACAGAGGACACCATAGAACAGGTGGCACTGGCCAACGGGTTTACAGAGTCACACACGTTCATTCGCGCCTTTAAGCAGAAATTCAAGGAAACACCCAGCGCCTACCGAAAGAAAGCCAGGGAACTGGGAGAGAGGAAAACGATGGCCGACGAGCTGAGGGAAATTCATCTGGACCCGGCTGTCTACCTGGATCGGTTGGAACAGTACAACATAGGCAGACGCTTAAATGACGGACATTTCACCAGCACGGAAGCGGATCTGATTCGAATCCAGGAGATTGACCTGTCCGGGAATGCCATTCCCCTGCGCCACACCTTTCGAACGCTGATTACTGTGGGATGTGCCCATGATCTACTGCGACAGGATGTCAGCGATATGCTGGCAGATCTTGTGTCCCAGGTCAGATTCCGCTACCTTCATTTTCGCGGTCTGCTGGCCGAGGATATGATGGTGGTATCCCGGGAGCAGGACGGTTCTGTGCAGTTTCATTTCAGGATGATTGACACGGTCCTCGAATTTCTGCTCTCTCTCCGCTTGAAACCCGTGATCCAGCTGGGTTTCATGTTCCAGGAGGGGACAATGACGGATCCTTCCTTCTCTGGCGCAATCCATGCCCCTTCAGGGCTTCTTTCCTCTCCTCCCCTTCAGGATTTGCAGGAGTGGAAGCTGCTGGTGCAAAATCTGACTCGTCATCTTATTTTTCAATTTGGAGAAGATGAGGTGGCGAGCTGGCCTTTCACCGTGTGTGAGGAGTCAAGCCCCGTCTCTGCCCTGTTCCGCCGGGAATCTGCCCTGTTCCGCCGGGAAGAGGAATATCTGGAGCTCTTTGTCGCTTCCTACCAGGCGGTGAAATCGGTCTGTCCCCGGATTTCCTTCGGAACGCCTGGGAACCTCTATCCGTGCCCCGCTACCCGCTGGTTTTTCTCCCGGCTGCGTGATACGGGCTGCAGTCCGGATTTTATCTCTCTGCACTATTATGCGGATTTTGAGACGGGGGATACGACACGGCAGAAAACGGCAAAAATGTCAGAACATGCGACGCGGCAGAAAATGACAGAAGAGTCAGAAATCGCAACGCGGCAGGAAACGGCAGAAGGGCCAGAAATCGTGACACGGCAAGATGCAGACGAATCAAAAAATGCCGTCTCCTCTTCTCCCCTTCCGCTTGATCCCGATGATTTCTCCCGGTTTATCAAGGAAGCAAAAGAGTTCTTTCAGGAAGCAGGCTGCGGCGCAGTCCAGCTCTATCTCACTGAGTGGAACCTGAATCTGTCTCGCCAAAATCTGGTCTCCGATACGTGCTTTAACTCCTGTTACATAATGAAAAATCTGCTGGAAAATTATGACGCTCTGGAAAGCTTCGGCTACTGGACGCTGACAGACCTCACAAGAGAGAATACTCTGCCGGACAGCGGCAATCTCTTTCACGGAGGGCCGGGAATTTATACGATGTCCGGCGTCAGGAAAAGCGTTTTTTATGTGTTTGATTTTGTCAACCGGCTGGGAAACGAGCTGGTGGCAAGGGGGAACGGCTACTTTATCACCCGGGGCAAGGGCGGCATACAGATCATCACCTATCACTACGTTCATTACGACAGTTCCTTCCCGGCAGGAACACCATCCAGTCCCACAAAAGCAGAGCGATATGCCCCCTTTGATATGCGCAGACGGGTCGCCATCTCGATTCCGCTCACCGGCCTCACTCCGGGGGAATATATCCTGCGGGAGCGCTACGTGAACAGGACCTACGGGTCCGCCTATGACATCTGGGTGAGAATGGGCGGTCTGCCCATGTCTCCCTCCGATTCCAAGCAGTATGCCAATTCCTGTCTCCCCGCCCTGCACTATGACAAAGTCAGCTGTCCCATGGGCTGCTACACCTACTCCGCCACGCTGGAGCCGCTGGAAATCCGCTTTGCCGAACTGATCCCCAATCACAGCTGGGAGTGAGCCCCATTCCCGGCAGAAAATGAGCTTCCTCAAAAGGCCTGCACCAACATCACAGATCCACCGGTGTCACAGATCCACCAGCGTCACAGATCCAC
>CAZROZ010000010.1:0-1006 GCA_964601745.1 uncultured Lachnospiraceae bacterium
TGGCCTGCGAGCAGTCCATCCGCCTGTCCATTGCGACTGGGCTTTCAGAGTAAACTCCCATGTCCCACATATGGGACACCACCATAAATGAAAGCCAATGAATTGTGAAGAAATTAATTCCATCAATTCCTGTCTCATCCAATACTCAAAATCCTCCCAGGCTTCGTCCGCCCAAATCTTATTCATAGCCTACCTCATGCACCGTTCCCTTACCTGCATCGAGGTCTTGAATGGCCTTTTTCAGCCTTGCCATATTTTCCTCTGAATAGAACGGGTTTACATATTCTCAAAGAACTTTTTGTTAGTAAATTTTTTTACATGTGGGGGTGGTTCCGGGACGTTGCTCATGATTCCCATGGATGCAAAAGGAAATGACCGATGTCTGTGAGTGATGCAATAATAAATTTTGCGCAAAGCTCTTCCATTGCCTCCGGCGTCTGGAAAGCGGGAACCGGAATGAATCTTGCCCGTCTTTATGCTCGTGGATGCTTCCGATCATCTGGACGATTCCCGATGTCAAAAGGCGCTCTGAAGAGTTTATGTAGTCAAATTCTCTCATGGGCATCTTTCTCTCATGGACATCTTTCTTCATTATTAGAATTATCTCCATCATCCTGGCATAAGATGATGGAGATATCGACAGGTATGGCACAGATATGCCCAACTTTCCTATTACTCATGCCCCAATTACAAGAGTGCTGCTTCATTGTCATCCAGATGCGAACGGCCTCATGCCTCCAGCTGGCTTAGAAACCATCTCTTATACGGGCTCTCCTCCCGCAGAAATACAATCCCGATGGCACCCGGCCCTGTGTGGGCTCCGATGGCGCACCCCAGAGAGGAAGTAAGGATTTTCTTCGGGTGGTACGTTTCCTCCAGTGTATTTTTCACTTCCATCAATGTCTTATCATCATCCGCGGCAACCAAACCGATCACCTGATTTTCGATATCTTTCTGCCGCTCTCCCACCAGCTCCACGCACCGGTTCAGGGCCTTCTTTCTCCCG
>CAZROZ010000010.1:1016-4083 GCA_964601745.1 uncultured Lachnospiraceae bacterium
TTCCGTCGCCACCAGGGCACCGATTTCATTGACTTCGATGATCGGCTTGATATCCAGCAGTCCACCGGCAAAGGCGGAGGCTTTCGTGATTCTGCCTCCTTTGAGCAGATACGTCAATGTCTCCACCGTCACGATGTGCTCCATCTTTTCCGCATGAAAGCGGATCGCATCCAGAATACTCTGCTTGTCGGCACCTGCCCGCTGCATCAGAAGGGCTAGATAGACCACCACCCCATATCCGATGGAGGCACATTTGGAGTCCACAATGGTCAGGTCAAAATCCGGATATTTTTCCAGCAGTTCCTTTTTGGCGAGATTCGCGGCGCCAAACGTCCCGGCGATGCCTGTCGAAAAGCAGACATAGATCACCTCATCTCCCGCCTTGGCATAGGGCTCAAAGTGTTCCGTAAACATATAAGAATTAATGTGATACGTCTTCACATCAGTACCGCTGCGCAATATTTTGTAGAATTCATCCGGAAAAATTGTCTCCCCGTCGAGATAATCCACCCCGTCAATGACAACGGGCGTGGGAATTACGTGAAGATCAAATTGTTGAATCACCCACTGCGGGACATCGGATGCGGAATCTGTGATGATCCTCAGCGCCATAATAACCCCTCCTGTCGTATTATTATTGTTGAGATTGTGGCAAAAAGCCTCTATTTCAAAGCGATATGTTATTTTCCCCTTATGTTATATGAGCGAATTCTCATATCATAAACGCTTTTTACGTCGTGAACACTATAAACGCAGCTTGAATTCTCTATCTTCCTGGCCGAATCTCCTCCAGTTCCTTTTGCCACAATGCCCAGGAGGCATCACTGGGCATGCGCCAGTCTCCTCTGGGGGAGAGCGCCACACTGCCCACTTTCGGTCCGTCCGGCAGGCAGGAGCGTTTAAACTGCTGACTAAAAAAGCGGTGGTAAAAAGTAAAAAGCCATTGATAAATTTCTCTCTCCTCATACTCCGAGCCGAAAGCGGCCTTTGCCAAGCGGAAAATCTTCGCGGGTCCATGGCCAAAGCGAATCATATAGTACAAGAAGAAATCATGGAGCTCGTATGGTCCCACCAGCTGCTCCGTTTTCTGAGAAATCTCTCCATCTCTGGCCGGAAGCAGCTCTGGGCTCACCGGTGTATCCAAAATATCAAAAAGCACTTGCGACAAAGCAGGATTATCCGTTGTCTCCGCGTAGTATTGAACAAGGTAGCGCACCAAAGTCTTCGGCACAGAGGCATTCACCCCGTACATGGACATATGGTCCACGTTATAAGTGGACCAGCCCAGAGCCAGCTCAGATAGATCCCCGGTCCCCACCACAATGCCGCCCCTCTGATTGGCCAGATCCATCAGCACTTGGGTCCGCTCTCTGGCCTGACTGTTCTCATAGGTGACATCGTGCACTTCTTCTGACTGTCCGATATCGGCGAAATGCTGCCGGACCGCTGCCAGAATCGGCACTTCCCGGATGGTGACGCCCAGCGCGCTCATCAGAGAAAGGGCATTTTCATAAGTGCGGCTGGTGGTGCCGAAACACGGCATTGTCACTGCCAGGATTCCACTTTTGTCGAATCCCAGCATCGAAAAAGCCTGCACGGTGACAAGCAATGCCAGCGTGGAGTCAAGTCCTCCGGAGATGCCGACCACAGCTGTATGACAGCCGATGTGGGCGAGACGTTTTTTCAGCCCCAGCGCCTGCAGCGTGGTGATTTCCTGGCAGCGCTTCCTGCGGTCCGCAGCTGTATCCGGGACGAACGGTGTCTTTCGGAACACCCGGGTCAATTTCGTTTCTTCTACATGCGCAGAAAATTCACGGATCACATACCCTTCTCTCCCACATGGCTGAAAGGAGGAAATCCGCCGGCGTTCCGCCGTCAGACGATTCACATCGATCTCCGTGGAAAAAATCCCATTGCAGCGGGACTCATTCTCTATCAAAATCGTGCCATTCTCCGCGATCAGATCATGCCCGGTGAAGACAAGATCTGTCGTGGACTCTCCCTCTCCCGCGTCCGCGTAGAGATAGGCGCAGAGGAGCCGGGCAGATTGATTGCTGACCAGCTCTCGGCGATAAGTGCCTTTTCCCGTCACTTCATCGCTAGCGGAAAGATTGACGATCACGGTTGCCCCCGCCAGAGCGTGATACGAGGACGGCGGAATCGGCGCCCAGAGGTCTTCACACAATTCTACCGCGATGGTAAATTCCGGAATCTCTCTGCAGGAAAAGAGCTGACGGACGCCGAACGGAACCTGCTGACCCAAAAGAGAAATCCACTCGCACTCGTCCGGTCCCATCGAGAAATGACGGCACTCGTAGAATTCCGAGTAATTGGGGATGTGCTTCTTGGGCACCAGCCCCAGAATCTCTCCCCGGCATACTATCGCGGCGCAATTGTACAATTTCCCTCGCAGCAGATAGGGGAGCCCCACAATCGTCACCAGGTCAGATTGTCTACTCTCTTCCACCAGTGTCTTGAGTCCGTCCAGCGCTCCTAGCAGCAGAACATCCTGCAGGAACAGATCCCCGCAAGTGTACCCGGTGAGACATAATTCCGGAAAAACAACCAGTTTACTGCCCTCCGCCGCGCACTGCCGCATTGCCTCCCGGATTTTCGCGGCGTTAAAGTCACAGTCCGCCACTTTCAGATCCGGAGTGACGACGCTGACTTTGATGAATCCCTGTTTCACTCCCCGCCTCCATCTTCCCATTTCATTCCAGATAAAATATCACAAAAATCAAAGGTGGCAAAATAGTCTCTGGGAGTCTCCGCCCTGCGGATCAACTGCACCGAGCCGTCCTCCCGCAGCAAAAGTTCCGCGCATTTTAGTTTGCCATTGTAATTATATCCCATGGCATATCCGTGGGCACCGGCGTCGTGGATCACCAGGTAATCTCCGATCTCGGTCTCCGGAAGCTGCCGGTCAATGGCGAATTTATCATTATTTTCACACAAGGACCCGGTCACATCATAGACATGGTCCGCGGGTGCGTCCTCCTTCCCCAGCACGGTGATGTGGTGATAGGCGCCGTACATAGCAGGCCGGATCAGATTCACCGCGCAGGCA
>CAZROZ010000010.1:4093-17422 GCA_964601745.1 uncultured Lachnospiraceae bacterium
ATCACCTTCGTGATCAGATGTCCGTAAGGCGCCAGCATGAACCGGCCCAACTCCGTATAGATGGCGATATCTCCGAGGCCTGCCGGCACGAGAATGTCCTCGTAGGCTCTTCGGACCCCGTCTGCGATCAGCACAATGTCATTGGGCTTCTGCTCCGGTCGATAGGGCACACCGATGCCGCCGGAGAGATTGATGAAGCGTATCTGCGTCCCGGTCTTCTCTGTCAGCTCCACCGCCAGCTCAAAGAGAATCTTCGCCAGCACCGGATAATATTCATTGCTCACGGTGTTGCTGGCCAGGAAAGAATGAATACCGAATTTCTCCGCTCCGTACTCCATCAATTTCCGAAAGCCCGCAATCATCTGTTCTCTGGTAAATCCATATTTGGCATCTCCCGGATTGTCCATGATATCTGTGCTGATGGAGAAAACACCGCCTGGATTAAACCGGCAGCAGATGGTGTCTGGAATACCGGCGGTTTCCTTCAAAAAATCGATATGCGTGTAATCATCCAGGTTGATGATCGCCCCTACTTCCCTGGCTTTCTTAAAATCGGCTGCCGGCGTGTCATTAGAGGAAAACATGATGTCTCCCTTCCCAAAGCCCATGGCCTCTGACAGCATTAATTCCGTATAGGAGGAGCAGTCGGTTCCGCAGCCTTCTTCCTGCAGAATCTTTAATAGGAAGGGATTGGGCGTAGCCTTCACCGCGAAATACTCCCGAAATCCCGGATTCCAGGAAAAAGCGGCAAAAAGCCTCCTTGCGTTCTCCCGGATCCCTCTCTCATCGTAGAGATAAAAAGGGGTGGGGTATGTCTTCGCAATCTCCTCCACCTGTTCTTTGCTCACAAATGGTCGTTTCATTGCCTTTCCTTCTGTCAATCGATTCATCCAAATCTAAAGGGAATACAGGAAAAGTCTCCCTTCTCTCTTTATGGCACACCTGGTGCAAGTATACTTTATTTCCCCATTTGATACAATCAAAATTTTAACTTCAAAAAAATGGCCCCCGGTTCGCCATAATCCAATTGATTGGAACAAACCGAAGGGCTTTCATTTATTACATACATTACATGCTGGTATCCCTATTTGCGGGGCAGAAGGGAGTATTTCGCACTGACTGATTACGACAGCTGCAGTTCGTAGAGCTTACGGTAGATCCCGTTTTGCTCCAGCAGCTGCTGATGAGTGCCGCTCTCGCGAATGCGTCCCTTGTGCATGACAATAATCTTGTCCGCGTGCTGAATCGTGGAGAGACGGTGCGCCACCATGATCGTGGTGCGTCCTTGCATCAACCGCTCCAACGCCTCCTGGATCCATTGTTCCGTCTCTGTGTCAATATTGGCGGTCGCCTCGTCCAGAATCAAGATCGTCGGATCAAAGGCCAGGGTGCGGGCAAAAGAGAGGAGCTGCCGCTGTCCCGCGGAAAAAGTCGCGCCCCGCTCCGTCACCTTTTCAGCATAACCATCCGGCAGCCGCTCGATAAAGCGGTCCGCGTTGACCATGTGGGAGGCAGCTCGAATGGTCTCGTCCGAGATCTCTTCGTTGCGCAGGCGGATGTTCCTTCTGATATCTCCTGTAAAGATGAACACGTCCTGCTGGACCTGCCCGATGGCTCCCCGGATCTGATCCCGGCTCAGTGACCGGATATCCACACCGTCCAGCAAAATCTCACCCTTTTGGATGTCATAATAACGCCCGATCAAGTTCAAGATCGAGGATTTCCCGGCACCGGTTGCCCCGACGAACGCCACCTTTTCCCCTGGCTCAATAGTAAAACTCACATCCTTTAAAATATCATGTTCCCCGTCGTACGCGAACCACACATGTCTAAATTCAATCTTTCCCTTTACTTCCGGCAGAACAGTCGGGCATTCTTGGTCCTTGATCTGCGGTTCAATGTCCAGCAAGGTGAAGATCTTCTCCGCGGAGGCGATGGCCGACTGCAGCGTGGAGAATTGCTCCGCCAGATCCTGAATCGGTTCAAAGAAGGAATTGATATATTGAACAAAAATATACAGCGTTCCGAAACTCAAAAGGCCGGAAAAGACGCGGAAACTGCCGCCTCCGATGACAATGACCAGAGCTATCACGGAGAGCAGGTAGATCAGCGGTCGAAAGATGGCAAATACCATCATCTCCCGATGGCTGGCGCGGTAGTAATCCTCACTTTTTTCGCAGAATTCCTTATATTTTTCCTTTTCCCGGTTGAAAATCTGGATCACCTTCATCCCCTCAATATTCTCGGAGAGGAAGATATTGAGGGCGGTGATCTTGGTCCGCATGATCTGATACGCACGCCGGGATATTTTGCGGAAAATGATGGTCAGCACCACCACCGCCGGTACCATGACAAAGGAGAAAAGCGCCATTTTAAAGTCCAGATACAGCATCATGACCACAATCCCCAGGACCTTCATACAGTTTTTGATCAAGCGCATCAAGGTGTTGGAATACAGATCATTGACCGCCTCCACGTCATTGGTTACCCGGGTGACAATGGTGCCCACCGGCGTCAGATCGAAAAAGCGCATGGAAAGGGTTTCCACATGGGCAAAGAGTTCGTTGCGGATATTGTAGATAATCTTCTGTCCTGTTTTCTGCAGAATCAGATACTGATAACGGTTGAAGACAAAGAGTGCCAGGAGCACAGCCACGTAGATCAAGGAGGCGCGGATGATGCCGGCAAAGCGCTCTTCCACCATCTCCCCGGGCAGAAAATCCCCGGTGATATAGCGGTCGATGGCATCCCCGATCAGAATTGGCTTGTAGAGTTCTAATACGGTGGTGAGCAGCACCAGAATCAGGCAGATCACCGTCTGCGGGAGAAAGGGCTTCACATAGGCAAGCAACCGCAAAAAGGCGTTCCCTTTGTAATGAATCTCTAGGTTATTTTCTGCTTCCATCGGGCGGGTACTCTCCTCTTTTTTGCGGGATGGAATCTCCTGTTTCGCGTCTTCCTGTCTCTCCGCATTTTCCTGCTTCGTGCTTTCTTGTTTCCTCGCGTTTTCCTGCTTCTTCGGATTTTCCTGTCTCTCACGCATCGCTTTCCCCTCCTTCCTCGTTTAGCTGCTTCTCCAATTGCTGCCGTTCATACATTCTGCGGTAGATGCCGCCTTTTTCCATCAATTCCTGGTGCGTGCCGTATTCCGCCGCCCTGCCCTCCTCCAGGACCAGGATGTGATCGGCGCCCTGGATGGTCGAGATGCGGTGAGCGATCAGAATTGTCGTCTTGCCGGCGCGATTTTGATGGAGATTCTCGAGAATCTGCTCTTCTGTGTCGGTATCCACCGCTGAGAGCGCATCGTCCAGGATCAAAATCGGGGCGTCCTTCAGCAGGGCTCGGGCGATGGCGGTGCGCTGCTTTTGTCCGCCGGAGAGCGTCACGCCTCGCTCTCCCACCACCGTGTCATATCCGTCTGGAAAATCCATAATATTGCTGTGAATACAGGCATTCCGCGCCGCCCGATAGATTGCCTCCTTGTCTTTTTGTTCCATGCCGAAGGCGATGTTATTTTCCACCGTGTCGGAGAAGAGAAAGCTCTCCTGGGGCACGTACGCCACATCCCTCCGCAGTACACGAAGCGGAATCTCGCACAGCGGATAGCCGTCAATGCGAATCATGTCAGAACCCGTGTCGTAGAGCCGAAGGAGCAGATTCGCCAGGGTGGATTTCCCGCTGCCGGTGCGCCCTACGATCGCCAGGCTTTCTCCTTTCTCCACCCTGATGTGCAGTCCCTCCAGTACATCGACATCCTTCTGGTCCGGATAGGCAAAGGTCAGTCCATCCATGTCAATAGTGCCGGATAGTTTCTCGATGGGCTGCACATTGGGGCCGTCCACGATGTCCGGCTCCTCGGAAAAGATGGCGGTGATGCGCTTCAGCGCCGCCATCCCCTGAGAAAACTGAGTGATGCACTCTCCCACTGCGATCATAGGCCAGACCAGCATGCCCACATACTGCTGAAACGCCACGAACTGCCCCAGCGAGATGTCCCCCACGATCGTTAGGTAGCCGCCATAAAAGAGCGTGATCAGGGCACTCGTCCCTGTCACCACATCCAGCAGCGGCATGAAAATCGCCTGCAGACGCACCACATTCATATTTTTTTCCATATTTACCTGGTTTACTTTCGCGAACGCGGCCAGTTCTTTTCTCTCCTGCACGAAGGCTTTGATCACCCGAATCCCGGAAACCGCTTCCTGCACCTGGTCTGTCAGATCGGAAAAGGCTGCCTGCTTGGCGAGAAAACGCTTGTGCATCACGGTCCCGTAGACAAAATCTCCCACCATGATGAGCAGCAGCGGGATGACGGCCGCCACGGTCAGCCTGGCATCCACATAGCGAATCATGCTGGTCAGCACCAGAATCAGCATCACCGTGGCGTCAAAGGCAGTGATCACATTTCCACCCAGTAAGTTGCGCACCCACTGGAGATCATTGGTGAAATGTGCCATCAGGTCCCCGGTTTTATGTTCTTTATAATAGCGCGTAGACAGATCTTCCAGGTGGGCAAACATATCGTTGCGCAGGTCTTTTTCGATAGAGCGGGCCGGTCCAAAGATGAAAAACCGCCAGCCAAACCGTCCCAGGGCAATGATGACGCCCATGATCAAGATCTGAAACAGCAAGTGCCAGATCCCGTCTAAGGTGATGGTCTGCTCCCGCAGGCCGTCCGTGATCTGACCGGTCAGCTCCGGGATATTGGTATTCATCTTGTCCACGGCGAAAAGTGCGACAAGTCCCACCAGGTACTGGGGAATATAGTGCCGCACATAGCGGATGATAAATTTCAGCTCTTTCATGCAGTCTCCTCCCTCGTTATCTCTTTATTATAAATAGCTTCCATTATATATCTATAGCATGGAAATTTAATGCTTTAGTCCCATATAAATTTGAATTTCTCACGGTTCAAAAGTCAAAGGAAATTTTGTCGCGCCGTCTACTATAACACTAGGATGAGGAGAAATCTATTATTACTTCTAGTGAGGCAAAAGTGGGCAAACCTCCGGATCTTTTCTTGCGATTTTAGGGCCAATTGGTCGTTTCCTATTCAGCCGGGTCTTGTCAATAAATTCCCATATATGGTATACTTTCCGAAACCAAATGGAGAAAAACCACAAGATGAGAAGGAGCGCGACACCATGGCACAGTACAGTGGAAGCCAGATCGTAGTGCTGGAGGGCTTGGAAGCAGTCCGCAAACGGCCAGGCATGTATATCGGCAGCACCGGCAAGCGGGGACTGCACCATCTGATCTGGGAGATTCTGGACAACGGCATCGACGAACACCTGGCTGGATTCTGCACGCAGATCACGATCACCCTGCGTAGAGACGGCGGGATCACCATTGAGGACAACGGGCGCGGGGTGCCGGTGGACATCCATCCCACGCAGAAAATCCCCACCGTCCGGGTGGTCTACACCATCTTGCACGCGGGTGGAAAATTCGACAATACCGTCTATAAAGTCGCCGGCGGACTCCACGGCGTCGGCGCTTCCGTGGTCAACGCCCTCTCTTCCCACATGATCGTCGAGGTGAAGCGAAACGGCTGCATTTACCGGGACGAATACCGGGATGGCGGTCATCCCGTCACGCCGCTTCAAGATGGACTGCTACCCGTAGTCGGCACATGCCGGAAATCCGAGACCGGCACCAAAGTCACCTTCTATCCGGACCCGGAGATCTTTGAGACAGTGGAATTCAGCGCGGATACCATCAAAAAGAAATTAAAGGAGACCGCATTTCTCAACAAAAATCTGCGGCTCTGCCTGATAGACGAATTCACCGGTGAGGAGGAGGTGTACCAGGAGGAAAACGGCATTGCCAGTTTCGTCCGCTACATCAACCGGGATGCCCAGGTACTGCACCCGGATCCCATCTATATTGAAGGAAAATCCGGGGAGATTGAGGTGGAGGTGGCGTTTCAGTACACCAATTCCTACAGTGAGCAGATCAATTCTTACTGCAACCGGATCAATGTGGTGGACGGCGGCACTCTGGTCACCGGCTTCAAATCCGCTCTCACCCGGGTCATGAATCAGTACGCCAGAGAACTTGGCATTTTAAAAGACAAAATGGACAATTTCGACGGGCGGGACATTCGAAACGGGCTGGTGGCGATCGTGTCCATCAAGCACCCGGATCCCCAGTTCGAGGGACAGACCAAGACGAAATTGGGCAATACGGACGCCAAGGTGGCGGTGGAGGACGTATTCGGCAGCGGGGTGCAGCTCTATTTTGACAAGAATGTCTCGATTTTAAAAACCATTCTGGACAACTGCATGCGGTCCTACAGCGCCAGGAGTGCCGGGGAAAAAGCTCGCAATGCGGTGCTGAAACAGATCAGCGATGTGGACACCCGGAGCAAATTGGCCTCCTGCACTTCCAGGAAACCGGAGGAATGCGAGGTCTATCTGGTGGAGGGAGACTCCGCCGGCGGGACCGTCAAGGTGGCCAGGAATCGGCGGACACAGGCGGTGCTGCCTCTCCGGGGCAAGATTCTGAATGTGGAGAAGGCGCCTCTGGAGCGGATACTTACCAACAATGAGATCAAGACAATGATCGCGGCATTCGGCTGCGGCATCGGAGACGATTTTGACATCAAGAAACTGCGCTATGACAAGATCATCATCCTCACCGACGCGGATGTGGACGGCGCTCATATCTCCACATTGCTGCTCACCTTTTTCTACCGGTTCATGCCGGAATTGATCCTGGAGGGAAAGGTCTATCGGGGACTGCCGCCCCTTTATCGGGCAGAATATGAGATTGCGGAGAAGGGCAAAAAGAAAAAGAAGTCAAAATATTTATTCAATGATTTTGCCTTGGAGCAATTTAAAAAAGATCCCGGCATCAAGCTTCTGGGGGTCCAGCGCTATAAAGGTCTGGGCGAGATGGACGCGGAGCAGCTCTGGGAGACCACCCTGGATCCGGAGCGGCGGACACTGGCACAGGTCACCATCTCTGATACGGTGGAGGCGGACGAAATCACTTCTCTTCTCATGGGCAGTGAAGTGTCGCCCCGGCGCAATTTCATCATGGAAGAAGCCAAATACGCGAAGGTTGATATTTGAGGAAGGACGTATCTACTATGAAGCCTACCGCGGCAGACACTCTGCTACAACTTGATTTTTCAGAGGAAATGAAGAACTCCTACCGGGATTATGCCATGAGTGTGATCATTTCCCGCGCCCTGCCGGATATCCGGGACGGTTTGAAACCGGTCCAGCGGCGCATTCTCTACGCCATGCGGGAATTGGGGCTCTCCCCGGAGAAACCGCACCGGAAAAGTGCCCGTATCGTGGGCGACACCATGGGCAAATATCACCCTCACGGCGACAGCTCAATCTATGAAGCGCTGGTGCACATGACCGAGGACTACTCCCTGAACGCACCCCTGGTGGACGGCCACGGCAATTTCGGTTCCATCGATGGAGATGGCGCCGCCGCCATGCGCTACACCGAGGCCCGCCTCTCTCCCGTCTCCATGACGCTCCTGGATCATCTGGACAAAGGTCTGGTGGAGATGGTGCCCAATTTCGACGAGAGTGAACAGGAGCCTTCTGTTCTGCCCGCCATGATTCCCCATCTCCTCATCAATGGGACCACCGGTATCGCCGTGGGTATGGCGACGAACATCCCGCCTCACAATTTCGGTGAAATGATCGACGCCGCCATCGCTGCCATCGACCGCCCCTCTATCTCCACGGAGAAACTGATGGAATACGTGAAGGGGCCGGATTTCCCCACCGGCGGCACCATCGTCAATGAGGAAGCGCTGAAGGACCTGTATGAGACCGGAGAGGGAAAAATCCGCATCCGGGCCAACACGGTTCTGGAAAAAGGGGAGAACGGCCGCACCAACATCGTCATCACTGAGATTCCCTTTACTATCTCCGGCAATAAGACGAAGCTTGTGGAGAGCCTGGTGGGGCTGATGCGGGATCGGGTATTTGATGAGATCTACGATGTACGGGATGAGTCCTCTAAAGAGGGCGTGCGGATCGTGATAGAAGTGAAAAAAGACCGGGATGTGGAAAATCTCCTGAACGGTTTATATAAGAAATCCCCCATGGAGGACACCTACTCCGCGAATTTTCTGGCAGTCAAGGAAAAGCAGCCCTTCTCCTTCGGTCTGCGGCAGTATCTGGAGGAATTCCTGCAGTTTCAGGAGGAACTCTACACCAAGGAATACACTTTCCTGCTGAATCGGGCGAAGAACCGGCAGGAGATTGTGGAAGGCCTGATCCGGGCAACGGACTTGATTGACTTGATTATTGAGATTGTCCGGGGCAGCGATTCTGTGAAGCAGGCGAAAGCCTGCCTGACGGACGGCGTCACCGAGGGCATTCGATTCCGCTTTCCGGGTTCCCCCGAGGAGGCGGCGAAGTTGAATTTTACCGAGCGGCAGGCGGATGCGATTCTGGCTATGCCCCTGAGCCGTCTGGTAGGTCTGGAATTGTTAAAGCTCCAGGAGGAGGGCGCCGCGCTGGCGGAACAGATCGCTGGATATCAGAAGGTCCTTGACAATCCCCGGGAATTGCTGAAGGCCATCAAGGCCCGGCTCCGGGAGTATAAAAAGCAGTTCGCCACGCCCAGAAAGACCAAGATCGCTCACCTGGAAACCACCGATTATGTGGAGGAAGTGCAGGTGGAGGATCTGACGGTGGTCATCGATCGCTTTGGCTACACCAAAGCCTGGGATGATAAGACTGCCACCCGGGTGGGGGAAGAGGGAAAAGCGGAATTTTCTTTCGTCGTCCCGCTGCGCAGTGACGATTCTCTGTGCGTTTTCACCGCGGAGGGCAATCTTTTTCGCGTCAAGGCATCCGCGATTCCCAAGGGCCGTCCCAAGGACAAGGGCGTCCTGATTCAGACTTTGTGCAAGCTGGAGCGGGAAACGCCCATCTATTACGACGCGTTTGAACGGGTCTTTGACAGTGCCGTCTATTTCGGCACAGAAGCCGGCTATGTGAAATTGGTGTCCGGCGCGGAATTTGATTCCAACCGGGCGGTGATCGCCGCCACCAAATTGGAGAGCGGGGATAGAGTGGCCGGCATCACGCTGCTCACCCCGTCCCAGGTGACGTCTCCCTCCCAGAAGGTCATTCACTATACGGAAAAAGGCCTATCTCTAGGCTATCCGGTGACGGAAGTCAACATGATGAAGAAGACCGGGCGGGGCATCAAAGGCATCGCTCTGGATAGCGGGGACAAAGTGATTTTCACCGGCGTGCTCTCCCCGGAGCAGGAGACATTCCGCTGCCGCGACAAGGTATTGCAGGCAAAAAAAGTGCGTTCCCGCAAGCGAGGCGCAAAGGGACAAAAGTCCTCCCTCTGAGAAACTTGAGGAAAAGAACGGGAAAAGTTCTTCAAAGGGGAAAGAGAGAGCAGCGCAGAAACTCTTAAAATATCTGATGCAGGATAGAGACTGCAACGCCAAAGAGAATCAACACCACACATTCTATCATCATCTCTTTGTACTGTTCCCGGTCATCCTCTGTCTGGGCATTTTTTCTCTGCACCATAGCCAGGAAGAAGAGGACGAGATGAAGCAGGTCCAGAATGGGAACGCCGCCGAATAGCAGACAGCAGACGATGGAGATGATAGCGATGACCGAATAGATCACGCGGTAAGTATTACACTTTTTGGAGAGGTTGCGCTTCTTCTGTTTCATAATAAACTCCTTGCTACACTTATTCATAAAACAGTCGAAAAGGAACAAACTATAGTGAACGGCAGTATGCTATAGTCAGCAGCAGTAAGCTATAGTGAACGACAGTAAGCAATAGATGACGACAGTAAGCACCCCTCCCGGATCCTTCTCACGCGCCGCATGGGACGCGGCACCGTGAGGGAAAGTCCCGGATATCAGTGTCATCTATTTCATGTTTTCATGTCGCATTGCCCGCTCTCCTGCTTTCTGATGGTGATAATATAATAAGGCACCTCAAAGAGCAGCATGACGCTCCAGCCAATGGCGGACGCCAGAGCGATTCCCACGATTCCAATTCTGGGGATCAGCAGATAGCTGCAGAGGGTCCGGATCGATATCTGCACGAAAGTGGCAAAAATTGTCGTCATCATCTTGCCCATTCCCCGGAAAAAGCCCTGCACGCCGTTGGTAAGAGCGGGAAAAAGGTAAAAGAATGCCATAAAAAAGAGATACTTACTGCCCTCCCGCACCACCTCATCCGCGCCATCTCCGGATATGAAGATGCTGAGAATCGGTCTGCGAAAAAGCAGCGTTGTGAGCCCGATGGAAATTCCGTAAGCGATCTCCAGCTTCATGCCGATCGAAAAGCCTTCCCGCAGGCGATGGTTCTTCCCTGCGCCGCGCTTTTGCGCCCGAGAGGGAGAGATCGCGGCGCTGATATTTTGAGCGGGGATCATGGCAAAATCATCCAGTTTCCCCGCCGCAAAAAAGGCGGCAATAGCGTCCATGCCCAGGGTGTTGACCGCGCCTTGGATCAACACCTTGCCCACTGGCTGTACCGTCTGCTGCAATGCCGTAGGTCCCGCGTAGCGGAGCATGCGAAGCAGCAGTTTCTTCCGGATCCGCCAATCACTCCTCCCGGGAAGCATCTGGGGACTGTGCTTTGCCAGATACATAAGTGCCATTCCCGCGGAAAATACCTCCGCCGCCACTGTGGTGAGGGCACTGCAGATGATTCCAAAGTGCAGCAGTCCCAGAAAGAATAAGTCCAGCACAATATTGAGGATTGACGAACACCCCAGAAAAAGGAGCGGCGTTTTGGAATCTCCCGCGCTCTTGAGCTCTGCCGCCAGGGCATTATAGGTAAAGGTAAAGGGGACACCCAAAAATGTGATGCGCAGGTAGGCCGCGCTCATGGGAACAATCTCCTCCGGCACCTGGTAGAGCGAAAGCAGCCATGGGGTGAAAAGGATCCCGGCGCACATCACGGCAATGCTGAGAAAAAGGCCCACCAGCAGTGTGGTTGCCAAGGTTTCCCGCATGAGATCCATCTGCCGGGCACCGAAGAATTCACTCATCAGCACACCGGCACCGATACACAATCCTGTTATGGCAAGGATCACCAGGTTCATGACAGGACCTGCGATTCCCTCCGCGGCCAGCGCCGACCTCCCGATGAACCGCCCTGCCAGGATGGAATCCGTGGTGTTGTAAGCCAGCTGCAGCCAATTCGCCAGCACCAGCGGTACGGCATAGTGCCACAGATGATCCAGAGGTGACCCCTGCGTCATGTCCCGCATGATTGATTCCACCCTCTTTTTATGATAAGAATGCGCTTAATTTTGGCATTGTATTTTTCGTTTATCGATAAAAATATCTTGACTTTTAATATAGGGCGTGGTATCTTGTCCTCAGCTTTCTTGCTGGTTCAACTTTCTTGCTGGTTCAGCTTCCCTGCTGGGTCAACTTCCCTCCTATTGATCACAGAAATATTGATTATAAGTGAACACAGAAATATTGATTATAAGAAGCAGGTTGATTGCAAAAAAGTGGATTGATTACAAAAAAGTGGAGGAAATGCAATATGAGACAGAAAAATCTCTCCCGTTATCTGAAACTGCTGGTGCTGTTGATCGGCATTGTCTGCCTGATCGCGTTTGTGGTGATTCTCCCCATCCTCATGAAGGACGGCACCGCTCTGGATCCCTCTCTCGCGAAATGGAGCTGGCCTTGGACTATCTTCCTGTGGGGAGCCGCGATTCCGGTGTTCATCGCGCTGCTACTCGTCTACCGCATCGCGGACACAGTGGGCAAGGATCAGTCCTTCTGTGCGGCAAACAGCCATCGCCTCACCGTGATTTCCTACCTGGCGGCGGGAGACGGCGTTTATTTTCTATTGGGTAATGTATTCTTCTTCCTGTTCGGGCGATCCCATCCTTCTATTCTTCTCCTGTCACTGATCTTATTTATCGCCGCTGTCGCGGTTTCGGTGGTAGCCGCCATTCTCTCCCACTGGGTGCAGAAAGCGACGAATCTGCAGGACGAAGTGACCTTCACCGTCTGAGGAGGTGTGAGCATGGAAGAGAAAGATACAGGTACGATTTCTGTTTGTCTGGACCTGATGATGGTCAAGCGGAAAATGAGCCTCACCACCTTATCCGAGAAGGTAGGGATCACCATGGCAAATCTCTCTATCTTAAAGAACGGCAAGGCCAAAGCGCTCCGTTTCAGCACGCTGTCAGCTCTGTGTCAAGCGCTCTCCTGTCAGCCCGGTGACCTGCTGGTCTATGAGCCGGCGAAGGAGAGAGACGAAGAGCAGACAAAGGAATCGTAGAAGGAAAAAATGATGTGAAAAAGGCCTCTGGATTAGCCTCCCGGGGCTTTTTTCTATGGACGGCGAATTAATTCCCCGCTCTTTTTTGTCGATATACCTCATAGAGCAGGATCGCCGCCGCGACCGCCGCGTTCAGGGATTCCACCTTCCCCTCCATGGGAATGACAATCCGCCTGTCACACATTTCCGCGCTCTCCGGGGAGAGTCCGTGGGCTTCATTTCCAATCAGGATCCCGGTGCGCTCCGGGTAGGAAATCGCATCATAGGGAACCGTTCCCTTCAAATGAGCGCCAAAAAGCGAAAAGCCGGCTTTTTTCAACAGACGAAGAGTCAAAAGCCAGTCCTCAGCGACACAGATCGGGAGGCGCAAAACGGAGCCCATCGTGGAGCGCACCACTTTGGGACTGGTGAAGTCAACCGTATGAGGGGAACAAATCACCCCTCTGACACCGGCTCCCTCCGCCACCCGCAGCATCGTGCCCAGATTTCCCGGATCCTGCACATCCTCCGCGAGGAGCAGAGTCCCTCTCTCACACAGCAGGGAGGAAAGCGGCCTGTTCTCCCAGTGAACGAGACCCAATACCCCCTGGGGCGTGACCGTATCGCTCAAGTGAGAGAAGACCCGGTCACTGAGCACGGTAAGCGGAGCAGAGACTCTCTCCGCCCGTCTCCTGATTCCGGGAAAAGCAGGATTTTCGCAAAAAGATTCCGCCACATAGACGGCAGTCAGATTTTCAAGAGGAATTTCCTGGCACAGCTTCACGCCCTCGGCCACCAGCAGGTGCTCCTCCCGGCGCAATTTTCCCTTCTTCATCAGCATTTGAATATGCCGCACCTGAGGATTGTCATTGCTGCTTATCATCGATTTTCCCTTCTCTTTGTCACTCAAGAAAAGAATCCGTATCTGGTCCCTCATTCCAGATCCGCGAGCCATCCAAGAAAAGAATCCGCATCTGTTCCTTACTCCAGATCCGCGAGCCGGTTCAATTCCTCATTCTTCCCAATGAGCATCAGGGTGTCATCCTCCGTCAGCCGCTCGGTGGGGTGAGGGTTGAT
>CAZROZ010000011.1:0-17336 GCA_964601745.1 uncultured Lachnospiraceae bacterium
CGGCTGCCGCGCCCATCCAGGAGATATCGTGATTGCCCCACTGGATATCCACATCATGAAACGCCATCAGGGCTTCCATGATGATGTCCGCCCTGGGGCCCCGGTCGAAAATATCGCCGATGATGTGCAGCCGGTCCACGGATAGAGAGCGGATCAGATTGCACAATTCCACCAGGAATTTATTGGCCACGCCGGTCTCCACGATAGCGCCTACAATCTCCCCGTAGTAGAGCTCTTTATTCACATCATTGTCCGCGTGCAGCAGTTCATCGATGATGTAGGAGAATTCCGGCGGCAGCTTTTTGCGGACTTTGCTGCGGGTATACTTGCTGGACACCGCCCTGCACACCTCAATCAGCCGGAAAATGGTGACTTTCTGCCAATCCAGCAGCGCCGATCCGCTCATGGTCTGCCTGCGGAGAAATTCCTCCGGATAATAAATCAACGAGGCAAGGGCCTCCCTGTCCTCCTCCCCCAGAGTGCGGCCGAATACCTGGTCGATCTTAAAGCGGATCACCCCGGAAGAACTGCGCAATTGATACAAAAAGGCCTCATATTCTCCGTGAATATCGCTGAAAAAATATTCCGTTCCTTTGGGCAGACAGAGGATGGCACGCAGATTCACCATCTCACTGGCTGCCGCTTCCCGGTTTGGATAATCTTTTGCCATCAATTGCAAATATTTTAAGTCCGCCATCCCATTCTCCTTTCCGGCAGGGTGCTCGTTTGATTTTGTCTATCTGAAAAAGACATTTTTCTATTCCGCGTCCTCCATGTGACGGGGATCCTCCCTGAGAGAGATCGCGTCCACAGACAGCTGAATGATCTGCTGCAATTCCTCTTCCGGCATATCCATCATCTCCGCCAGTTCCGCCAGATTGGGGCGGAATCCGTGCTTTTTAGAGAAAGCATCCACCGCGCCTTTCACCATCTCGGACTCCGCGATACTTTTTTGCAAAAGATTCTGGTGACTGGAATGGGCATAGACTGCTTCCTCCATGGCATTCATCACGGCAGTGGAGAGAGCGGTGCGCCAATCCGCCTCCGGTTCCTTTTTCAGTTGATCCAGGCAGAGCAAAAATCCCAGATTTCCCTCCTGAATCAGATCCTCCTCCCGCAATCCCATATCGGCAAAAAGGGCGGCCAGCTCCCGCACCATGCGCAGCTGAGACTCGATAAAGGCATCCCGGGCAGCCGTCTCCCCCTGACAAAAGGAGGCAAACAGGGCATCTTCCTCCTGCCTCGTGCGCTCCGGCAATCTAGAGAGCTCCCGCTCATAGAGCGCCAGGTACTTGGACGCGATGGGCGTAACCTTGGTCACTTTCTGCTTGCCGGGAGCAGTGGTATAGGAACCGGCACCCTTTTTCCCTTTCGGCGCGGTTTTCTTCTCGGTGCCAGTGGTCTGATGGAGGGTCTGCTCTTTAGAGTCTCCCGGCGCAGACGTCTCTTCCGGCGCTTCGGGCATCTCTTCCTTTGAGCCCTGTGCCTTTTCCGCTGAATCAGATGATTTTCCTATCGATCCGGATGCGCTTTCTTTTGCCCCAAGCTGTCCCGTTCGTGCGGATAAGATTCCTCTCACCCGTACCTGGTGGGCGGCAAAAAAGGCATAGACCGCCTCATACTGTTCTTCCGTCAGACCGGACAATGCCTCTTTCACCTGCTCTACCGACAGCACATTTCCATTCTCCTGCGCCGTGGCCAGCAGTTCCCTGCATTTCGCCAAAAATGCCTCTCTCTCCATCTATACTTCCTTCCTCGGTATTCGCGTGTTCATGGGTTCATAGGAAAATTCCCCTGTGTTCGTGGGAAAATCATCCCCGGTGTTCATGGGAAATTCATCCCAGCTGACAAACTGTCTCAGAAGTCAAACTCACGTCCACCGCAGCCAAAATCACTTCGTCCTTCGCCTTCAAGATCCTCTATCTGATCTGCGCCACGTCCTCCAGTTCCAGCGCACACAGCTGCTCGTCGGACGGATTCCGGAACTCAAAGAGTCGATTTGCCTGATTCAACATCGCCTGCTCAAAGAAATTCCGCACCTCTCTGGCATTGGAGAAATTTTCCTCCTTCTCCGCCACTTTTCGTTCAAAATACGTCCGGACATAATTCGTTGCCTCCTCCGCGGGATGATAGCAGTTATCCTCGCACATCGTCACGAAAATCTTTACCAATTCCTCCGGGGTATAATCATTGAAATAAATAAATTTATTGAACCTGGAGCGAAGTCCCGGGTTGGAATTGATAAATTGCGCCATCGGCTTTGGATAGCCCGCCACAATGACAATGAAATCCTCCCGGTGATCCTCCATGGCTTTCAGCAGCGTATCCACAGCCTCCCGCCCGTAATCAACGTCAGCGCTTGAATAAGTCAGCGAGTACGCCTCGTCGATAAAAAGCACTCCGCCCATGGCCCTTCGCACCACTTCCTGTACTTTGAGGGCTGTCTGACCTACGTAAGCCGCCACCAAGTCTGCCCGCTCCACTTCCACCAGCTGCCCTTGCGACAAAATGCCCAGCTCATGATAGATCCCTGCCAGCAGCCTGGCGACAGTGGTCTTGCCCGTGCCTGGATTGCCGTAGAAAACCAGGTGATTCGAACAGGGAAGCTCCTTGAGTCCTCTGCTTTTTCTGATACGCCTGATTTCCTGGAGATGGACCAGAGAATTTACCTCGTTCTTCACAGACTCCAGCCCCACCAGATGGTTCAATTCATCCAGCAATCTCCGCAGCTCTTTATCTCTTTCGATCTCTAGCTCTGTCTTTGGTTTCGGTTCCTCATACCGGATATGCTCCGTAGAAATCGTGCCATCAAGGGTAGAGGGGAAGAAGCAATTCTCACGTAAGAAAAGGATCATCATATTCATATAGGTATCAAAATCCTCCAATTCCTGCTGGACAACTTCTCCATCGCAGGAAAGCAATTCTCTCCCCACGCACTCAAAAACATCCACATAGCTCCTGGCAGAAGAGGAATCTATCACACAGTATTTGTCAAAGTCTTGATTATCCGAGTCCAGCAACCGTTCTAATATCATCGGGACTTTTTTCTCAAAGGTAGCGCTGTAGGTGTGGCGCTCCAACACATAGTTGTACAGCTTCTCCGGTGTCATCTGCACCTTAAAATAAAGTCGCACAAACGCCGCCTCATCTTGAGAAATCGTGCCGCTTGAAGAAGACAGATAAGACACAAAATCGACGAATTCAGTTGTCAGCTGCCTCTTGACCTGATTTCTCAGCTCTTCCTGATCCCCCTGCGCGTTTGGATCCACCAATCTCTCCGCACACAGATCATAAAGCTGCGCGATCACTTTTTTCAGTTCCTCATTCGCCCTTAGTTTCATATTTTACCTCTCCTTTTCCGGTGCCTTCACATTTCCCACTTCAGGATCAAAGGTATCATCGGAATCGTCCACGTCGTATTCAAACGGATACTCGAAGTCATCTGTCTTGGAGTGAAATTCATACTCAAACTCATCGTCTGTGAAATCAAACATATTGTCAGGACTATTTGTGGAACTGCTTGTCCCATTCCCTGTTTTGCTGACGGAATCATCCGCAGAGGAATCTGCCTTGCCCCCTGTTTTGCTTTCAGAATCCTCTGTGGGAGCATCTGCCTTGCCCCCTATCTTGCTTTCAGGATCATCTGTGGAAGAATCTATCCCGTCCTCTGTTTTGCTTTCAGGATCCTCTGTTGGAGCATCTGCCCTGTCCTCTGTTTTGCTTTCAGGATCGTCTGTGGAAGAATCTGTCCCGTCCTCTCTATGAGAAATGGAATCATCTCCTGGAAAATCGGGGTTGTCATCCCCTGTGAAATCGGGATCCCCCTTTATGAGGTCAGACACCGCTTCTGCCAAGTCAGAAAATCCTTTCGTGAGAGCGGGAACATCCTTCTCGATGAAGTTGGAAATATTTTTCAAAAAATCCAGCCCATCTTGGTTCCCGCTTTTCTTCTCCCCCTCTGTCTGTTTCCCCACATAGCTCTTCAGCATGTCCATGTATCTTTGAAAATCTCTCTCTTTTTCGGGAGAACTACCTCCGTCAATCTGTGCGAATACTCCTCCCAGCTCACCATAGATGCGCAACATCAAATCAGTAAGGCAAATCGGGGCTCCAAACATTGTAAAGACCTTGTCCAGCCTCACTGTGCTCGCGAAGGTAACCGGTACTGTCTGTGTAAACGTTGGGGAGTGAAGATTTTTTTCTTTGATGACGGATGTGATCTCATCAGGAGAAAACGGCATCTTGGCGACCGCGGAGATCACATCTGCATCAAATTGAGTCACTTTTTTGTCGGGATCGCAAAGGTACATCAGGAATAAGGCAAGTTCCGTGCAAACCGATTTTTCTAGATCCTTCGGAAGTTGAAAAAGGTCCTCTACCAGTTGAAAAGTTTTGCACAGCGAATCCATTGTCACTGTGATACCATCAAGAATTTGTTGTTCTTCTTCCTTGCTCATCAGTGCCTCCCTGCCGTTTCGTCATTCCTTCCCTATCTGGTGATCTATTCATCCCCGTCCGCGTCCCCCTCTTTGGCGGGTGCTATCACCTCATAGGACTCCTCTTTTATGAGCTGTGACGCCTTCCCTCTGGAACACGGGCAATTCTCCTCCCGATATGCCTCTAGCATACTCTTATACAACATATAATGTTCGAATTCGTCCTGGTTTGTATGGCCATCCGCCTCCATGACCTCATTTCCAGCACATTTCAGCAGGGAAAGATACCAGTCAGAGAGCACTCCGTCCTCCTCCAGCATGTTGTCATACTCGATCACTTTTCGAAATACACGGGGAGGGGACAGCGCAAAATCCAGTGAATCCATTTCCTCTTCCCTGCCTGTCCGCCAGATCTCCTGTCTCGTCATAGGCTTTCCGGCAAATTCTGAGATTACCCTGGCCTCTTCCGGACTCACCTCGCCGTCACAGATGGCCAGATAGATCAGAAAATCGAGAAATTCTTCCCTTATCTCCCTCTTCAGTACTGAACTCTTGCAGTAGGGTGTTTCCAGCATTCTCCCTAATGTCTCACAGAGATCCTCAATATATTGAATCAACTTTTCTCTTGTCACCATATTCGATTTTCTCTTTTCTCTATAGTTGTAGTATAGAATTTATTCTACACAAGTAGTTTCTATTCTCTATCCTGTTTCCATGCATTTTCAGATTAGGTATTGCAGAATATTTTCCTTTGTTTTCGGTTCTTTCTTCGGCGCTCTTCTTCTTACGGCAAAACGAGTGACGATATGAGTCCATCCTTTTTTTCATTCTAACCACAGCTCAAAATGGCAACTCCAAAAACGTTCCCTCTTCTAATGATTGACTCTATTCTAGCGTATCCGATTTAGGAAATCAACAAAAAAGCCCCCTGCTGTCCCAAGCAAGAGGCTTCCCAACTTTTTCAAAGACCTATTTATGTTTCCGCGTGGCCGGGAGACAATTTATGTTTCGCATGGCCGGGAGACAGCTCATCTACTCTTTCAAGCTGCCCTCAGTCTTTCCCAGACACCGCCGCGAAACCTTGTTCCAGATCCGCCAAAATGTCATCGATGTGCTCCGTCCCGATGGAGAGGCGGATCGTATTGGGTTTGATGCCCTGATCCAGCAATTCCGCCTCGGAGAGCTGGGAATGAGTGGTGGTGGCCGGATGAATCACCAGGCTCTTCACATCTGCCACATTGGCCAGAAGAGAGAAAATGTCCAGATTGTCAATGAATTTCCAGGCCTCCTCCTGTCCGCCCTTGATCTCAAAAGTGAAGATGCTGGCACCGCCGCCAGGGAAATATTTCTCATACAGCGCATGGTCGGGGTGATCTGGCAGGGAAGGATGATTCACCTTCTCCACCAGGGGATGGCTGGCAAGGTAAGAAACCACTTTTTTCGTGTTTTCAGCGTGCCGCTCCATCCGAAGAGAGAGCGTCTCCACCCCCTGCAGCAGCAGGAAGGCATTGAACGGGGAAATCGTCGCGCCGGTATCTCGCAGCAAGATCGCCCGGACATAAGTCACAAAAGCTGCCGGACCCGCCGCATCCACGAAGGAAATCCCGTGGTAACTGGGATTGGGCTCCGCAATGGGAGCGAATTTGCCGCTGGCCTTCCAGTCAAATTTGCCAGAATCCACAAGAATGCCGCCCAGGGTCGTGCCGTGTCCGCCGATGAATTTGGTAGCGGAGTGCACCACGATGTCCGCCCCGTGCTCTATGGGCCTGATCAGGAAAGGTGTTCCAAACGTATTGTCAATGACCAGAGGCAGACCGTGCCGGTGGGCAATGGCAGCGACCGCGTCAATGTCCGGGATATCACTGTTGGGATTGCCCAGCGTCTCCAGGTAGACTGCCTTGGTATTTTCCTGAATGGCAGCCTCCACTTCCTCCAGATTGTGCACGTCCACAAAAGTGGTGGTGACACCGAATTGCGGCAGCGTGTGAGCCAGCAGATTGTAACTGCCCCCATAAATTGTCTTTTGCGAGACGATATGATCCCCTGATTGTGCCAACGCCTGTATCGCATAGGATACCGCCGCGGCACCGGAAGCCGTTGCCAGGGCTCCCACGCCGCCTTCCAGCGCTGCCAGTCTTTTCTCCAGGACATCCTGGGTGGAATTGGTCAGCCGTCCGTAAATATTGCCGGGGTCTGCCAACCCAAAACGGGCAGCCGCATGGGCTGAATTGTGAAACACGTAGGAAGTCGTCTGATAGATGGGCACCGCTCTCGCGTCGGTGACCGGATCCGCCTGTTCCTGTCCCACATGAAGCTGTAACGTTTCGAATCGATATCCTTTTTCCTTCATCGTATTTGATTCCCTTTCTTGGCATAAGTGGTTCTGTCTTTGATTCTCATGAGGCGGGCTTGTCCCGCCCACGGTCGTACTTTATCATCCCGCGATCAGGTCGTCAAATCGGCATTATCTTGAATCTGCTATACACTCCATTTATATAGTGGCTTTCATTCCCACCGCAGGCAGTGGGGTTTTCGCCACTAATATATGACCTACAGCATATTGAGAAAAACGATCCGGAATAGCCTCGTTTCCTCTCCGCAGGCAAAGCGTCGTCACCGATTAATGTCTTTCCGATCAGTGTCCTTCCGTCTGCTTCATCTGCTCATACGCCTTTTTCGCTCCGGTGGTGACGCTGCTGACACCGCCCATATTTTCGCTCTGCTGTCCCGCGAACCAGAGATGTTTCACCGGCGTCTTCCAGGAGGGCGTTTCCTGGTTCCAGACGGGGATGAGACCGCCGAAAGAACTCTTTTTCATGTGGGTCAACTTTCGATAATCCGCCGCGGTGAGAATCAATTTCTCCCGAATGTGTTCCCTCAGCCCGGGAAGTGTCTCCTGGGCCAGATCAATCAGCTGATCCGCCCATTTTTCTTTCTCCGACTCCCAGTCTCCATCCCGCAGCGTGTCGGGGGCAATGGTATAAATGGTGACACTGTACATGCCCGGCGGCGCAAATTCCGGCGCATGCGCGGAATCCACAGAGATCAAAAATCCGTCCTTCCCGCCGTGAAATTCTCCCGCCCGCAGACGATCCGTGGCACCGTTGATGTCATAGGTTTTATAGTAATAGCAAAGCGGAGCCTTCATATATTGAAGCGGGTCCATATCCAGCCCCAGATGCAGCATGAAGACGGCTTCCATGGGTCTGAATTCCTTCAGTACTTTCCGGTAATGGTCATCCAGATACTCCTCTCCCACCAAATCATAGAACACGTCCTTTCCGCCACCGGTGGCCACCACCAAATCTGCGTCCACCGCGGTTCCATCCGACAGCCGAATCCCTTTCGCCTCCTGATTTTCAATCAGAATCTTTTCCACTGTTGCATTCAGGTAGATTCTGCCGCCCTTTTCCTTGATCACCCGCGCCAATGCCTCCGGGAGCTTCTGAACCCCGCCCTCGATATAGCAGTATCCGGGATAATAGGGGACTCCGTTCTTTTCCAGCGGGATCCTCTTGTCAAAGGCAGTCTCAAAATTCAAGAATGGGATGCCTAACCCCTGAAATTCATCCGGTCTGGCACAAAAATCCGCCAGAATCCCGGTGTAGAGCGTCTGCAGTTTCTCCGAGTGGAAGAAATGTTCCATCAATTGCTGGGCGTTGAGATCCGCGTACTTTTTCACCTTCAGGAAGGCAAGTGCCAGCTTTATCTTGTTCAGCAGACTGGGATGCTTTTCCGCCACACCGCTTTGATAGCGCACCCGCACCATGTCATCATACAACTGGTAATAGCCGTCGATTCCCTTTGCCTCCTCCGGAAAGAGTTTCTTCAGGCGTTCTCTCCTCCAATAGGGTCCGGCATATTCATCCGGTCGCCACATGGTATAATCGGGCATTTCAATTCCCCGTTCCGCCCGCACCGTGGGCAGGGAAATCCCCAGCTCCCGCAGTAATTCGTATAATGGCTCCCCGGGCAGCAGATCTCCCAGAATCAGTGGTCCCTGCTCCCAGCAAAATCCGTTTTTCTCCGCCAGGGCACAGACACCGCCCACCTTCGGATTCCTGTCATAGATCGCGACCTCCCAGCCATCCCGGGCCAGATAAGCGCCAAAGGTCAAGCCGCCCAGACCAGCGCCAATGATCACTGCTTTTTTCATGTGATTATCTCCTTTCTTCTCTCTTCATTTCGGATGTCCATCTCATTCTCAATTCCGCGCTGACGCGGCGACCCCTCTCATGCCCAAATCGGCACCAGTCCCAGAAAGATTCCCAGGAGCACCCCGCTGACATACAAGAGCACAAGCAGCCGCAGATTATCCCCCAAATGGTGATTGGTGCGAAAAAGCACCAAAAGTCCAGAGCCGGAGCAGACGAAAAGTCCGGCAAGCATGGCACCAATCCGCATCCCACCGGACAGGTACAGCTCCGTGATCAACACAGAACCAGCGCATCCGGGGATCAGCCCCAACACTCCCGCCAAAATCTCCCCTATCACAGGACGGTTAAAGAGAAAGCCGCCCAGGCGCTCCGCCCCCATGAACTCCACCAGCAGATTCACCGCCAGGGAAGCGGCAAAAACGAAAGCCAGAATCTTTGCCGTGTGAATCAGGGCGGGTCGGAGAATGCCTCCTTCCTCACAGCCACACTGCTCCCTTTCACAGAATTCCCCCAGTCTGACCTTATTCTCTCTCCCCCGGCGGGAAAGGAAACTATCCAGCAGAAAGCCCGCCACCATCCCGCAAAGCGCTTTTCCCAGCAAAACTTCAAGGAGAAACGGAATTGACGCGTGGGAGGAAATCATAATCGGCAGCATCTCATCGGAGGTGGAGAGAAAAACCGCCAGCAGTGTGCCGCATGTGATAATTCCGCCGGCGTAGAGTCCCGAGGCTGCCGATGATAAGCCGCACTGGGGAAGCATCCCGGCGACCGCGCCGATGGCAGGTCCCCATTTCCCGGAGCGGTCCATGAACCGCATCGTCTGCTCTCCCGCTTTCTTTTCCATCAATTCGATCAACAGATAGGAGAGAAATAAAAACGGCAGCATCCGCAGCACATCCACTCCCGTCTCCAGTAATACATCCAGTATGATTTCTCCCATTTTCTCTACTTCCTTCAGCAAAAGGTCCATGTCATGACATCAGGGTACTACCCGCCCCGAGGTGAGGAAGGCGTGGGCAGGAGGGGTACCTTCACATCATTTAATAAAACTCCTACTCAACCTTCTGCCAAAGAGCGTTTGAGTAGGAGTTTTCTTGAAAGTTCAGGTTATTCTTCTGCCGCCTTTGCCGCCTCAGTCATATCGGTACAGGTACTCCAAGCTGCATCTGCGATCTCTGTCCAAGCTTCAAAGTCTTCCGGAGTATTGGGATACTTGGCGTAAACAGCGGATATTTTATCTCCATCCTTCATTGCCTTTAAGAGGGCCTTAATTGTCTTTATTCTCAACTGACCGCTGATTACACCCGCGGCCATTGTCACAGCCATTTTAGCTATTTCTGCGTTAGAAAATTTCAGTTCTTCGCCTCTTCCCAGCGCTTCAAATGATGCCTCGCTGAAGATGATGTCCTTTTTAAAGAAAAAGTCATTCTCCTTTGGACTTGTCGCAACGGCGCCAGAAACTGTTGCCAGCTGTGAGGCAAATGCCCGGCCTTGCGCATTGACATATTTTTTATTTATCGGCCACAGATTTTCCCTTGTGAGAGGTTTGCCCTGACGCAAAAGTTTGTCCACTGTCTGCCAGGCAATCTTTGCCTGCACCATAGAACTCGTTACACCCTCTCCACAGGACGGTTTTGTAAGGCATGCGGCATCTCCCATTGCAATAAAGCCATCTGAAACCATCGAATACGGTGGTCGCCTGTAAGGTGTCGTTCCGCGTTCTATGCGCTCTACAGTGTACTTTGGCAGAGAAACTGTTTTCTCAAATTTATCAAAAATTTTATCCGCATAGGAGGAACTGAAATTTGCGCCGACTCCCAAAATAGCTCCATGGGGGTCGGCTTGCGGAGCTTCCCAGGTCTTATAGTACGTCCAGGAACGATTCTTCTTTACGTAATCACGCGGATTTTGATATTTTACATAGCGAAGATTTACATAAAACATATCATCCGGTCCGATTTCAAAGTTTTCAACCCCATACTGATCCGGAAGGGAACGTCTGACAACAGACGGTATTCCGGAGCAATCTGCAACGAGTTTCCCGCGAACCTCTACCGTCTCTCCCGCATGGTTATACTTTATTCCACAGATTTTTCCATTTTCATCAAATACCAATGATGTAAACTCTGCCTCAAAAACAAAGGTTGCCCCGGCATCCATCGCCCATCTTTCCAATCGGTAAGTGTGCTGCGGCATATGCATGCCGATCACCGGTTCCCCACCCTTTTTCGGATAGTTTCCGTAAGCAGATAAATTGACGCTTTCGCAAAACTCAAAAGCCCAATCATCTCCCTTTTCCGGATGCGGCAGGCCAAAAGCATCCATTTCACGCTTTGTCATGTGATAAATATCGTATTTACCAACCTTGCCCATAGCCTTCTTTTCTATCACGAGGACACTGTGTCCACGCACAGCCAGTTCATGCGCAAAATAACTGCCAGTTGTCGCCCCGCCCACAATCACTACATCATAATTGTCCATCTTTCCACCTGATTCCTCAATTTTTAAGCAGTACGATTTTCTTCCTTCTCCGCCCTGCGCCGTTCAAGTTCTTCCACAACCTTCGCATGGCCTTCTCTGGTGATAGGATACCTCATGAGCATCGGTATGCATAGTATCAGCAATATGGCCGGCAGCAGTGCGAACAGAAAACGGATGCCAAAAAGCGCAGTGGCTGTCTGTTCCGCATTCTCGACATATCCGCAAAGATCGAGTCCCCAGCCGCAGATTGCACTTCCCAACGCTCCGGTAATCTTTCCCGCCATTGCGTTCATGCCATAGTATATGCCCTCTCTGCGCTCTCCTGTTGCCAGTTCATCGTATTCTATGACATCGGGAATCATGCTATGCGGACAAACCCATTGACTTGAAAAACCGATGCCGGCAACAATCGCAACAATATATAACAAAGCAGTGGAACCGCTTGAAATGAAAAACGCTACTACCAAAGCTGTACACGCTATGCCTATCCCGAGCGCATAGGTTCTTGCCTTTCCTATTTTCAAAGAAACCTTTGAGCAGGGCACAATAAAAAGTGTCAGCGTTCCCAGGAGCAGCAACATGATAAGAGACTGATTATCACCCATTCTCATCTGGTAAACAAGGTAGTACGGCAACATGGTCGTTACCAGTGTGAATGCAGTACTCATCAGAGAGCTGATGATAATGTATTTCACAAAGGGTTTGTTTTGAAGCGTACTCAAAATCGCCTTCATAGGGGGCATCGTGGTGGGCTCATCACTCACGGCAGGCCCCACATTGACAAACAGCGCCGGAACCAGGACAGTCAAGCCTGCCAGAAGCCCGAAAATGAGGCCTACACAACTCCAGCCCTGGCGAAGACTGATATTGGCCGAGCTGCTGATCATGGTAGCAAGCGCGGTAGTAATTCCCGCTCCAAATATATAACCTACGGCATTGAAAACCATACGATAGGTTGAAATAGAGGTCCGCTCATCATAATCCGTTGTCAATTCCGCCGTCATCGCGGAATATGCGGTAACGATAAGCGTATTAAATGTGTCATAGAGGATAAATGTGCCGATAATCGCGAAGAATGCTGCAACATTGCTCATACCCGACGGCAATGAAAGCGTAAGCCAGAATGAACCGGCAAGCGGCAGTGCGCAAAACATCAAATAAGGTTTCCGTCTGCCCCACCGGGAAACAGTTTTGTCCTCTAAATATCCAAAAAGGACATCATTTATCATATCCCAGGTGAGTTTCCCCACGAGTATAGCTGTCCCCGCCACACTAGGTTTAATGCCAACTACATCTGTGTAATAAAACAACATATAAAATTGTAAAAGAGCCGTAACCGCGGACATTCCAAAATCCCCGACGCCAAACTTCAACTTATTCCATACAGAGAGTTTCCTCGCAGAATTCATAAAAACACCTTCCTCTCTTGATTTATAAAGTAAACTCCCATGCCCCATATGTGGGCACCACCATGGATGAAAGCCCATGCCCCATATGTGGGCACCACCTTGACATCAACTTATACCTTATACAATGCAATGTCAATAGAAATTCGGAGTGTGGATACGAGTTCCTTTTCATTCTCCCGCAAGTGCGCAAAAAGAGCCCCTATTTCCAGCATACGGGGACAAGTGGCGCTTTGATTTCCATTACATCCATCCGCTTTGCTGAAAACACGCGGCTCTCATTCCAGTGCATTTCTTTTTTGTGTATCTACCGGGGAATCCTTGTCTTCTCCTTCCCGTATTTTGTCTTCTCCTTTCCGTTTTATCAGAGGAAAGCTCACTCCACCGTCAAGTGGAACTGGATGCCCGGCACCGTTCCGTCTAAAGGCAGCGAAACCCAGCCGTCCCTTCCCTGTCCCGTCACTTGACCGATCACTTTCCCTACGGGATTTAAAATCTCGAGTGTGGCAGACGTTCCCCGCACCAGCAGTTCCCCCTCCGCCGTGTCGGCATAGAGTTTTCCCGCCATCGTCACCGCGTTGATGGTGACACCGTACATCTCCGACACAGGAGTGCAGGTCTGCTGATCGGTGCCGGTGGGGCCCATGGCGGTGAGCAGAAATTCCCTGGCGCCCCGCAGCTCCTTCTGCCCTGCCGGCAGCACGGAGAGGGAAATCCGTTCATTTTTGATCCGTGCCCTCAAATCCTCACAGAGCACAATCGTCTCCTCCGGTGCACCGGAGAAAAAGGCACAGTAGGGCGTCCGGACCGAAAAACGAGCGTGCTCCGGATCCAGGACCAATTCCCCGGTGTCCGAGATCAATTTTCCATCCACCAGTCCAGTCCCCTCCGGCAGTACGTTCCATTCTCTCATCGCCTCGGTCATGAGACCTGCAATCTTGTGGTAATCTCCGCCGCAGCTGACCGCCTGGATATCCTCAATCACCAGTGCTTGATCTCCCAGATGAATGCCGGGCTCCAGTTCTCTCCCGCCCTTGGCAGCGTTTGCGAGCCTGTTCTCATCCTTCCCCTTGCGCATCGCATCCCGATATGGACTCCAGGCATAATAGATCCCATGCTTCGCCTCCCGCAGATCCCCGATGTTGAGGAAACCCGCGTTCACCGCCATGTCCGCATCCCCTTGATAGGTCTCTCCCCCGTCCAGAAAGACATTGCGGTACCTTCCAATGTAGGGAAGGAATGTGGTCGGCATAGAGTGGAAGGGAGGCAGCGTCCGCAGGTCATTTTGTGTATAGACCACATCAATACAAGTCCTGGCCTCTGAGACCAGGTGATGGAGGAACATAGAGGCCATAAATCCCCACTGGCATACCATGGAAGGATCATTGTAGCAGTCAAAGACGCTTTTGATCTCGTCCGCAGGCTGATCGTTCCAGTGTCCGGACGTGTGATGATTGTAGACAATGAGTCCATCCCAGTCATTGAGACAGGCGTAGGCCACAGTTTCTACGACTCCTGTAGAATGGAATGGATACAAGCCATATTCGTTCCACTCACTGAGCATAAAGGGCTTTCCTTTCACGATTGCCACTGATCCGAAGCTGGTGAGCGTCGTGCCCATGGCGCCGATGCCCCGCTGAACCGTCAGCGGGTTAGCCGTGACATATTCCGCTGGACCCGCACACATCTGAGTGCCGTCCGCAAAAGGCGGCATAGGGTGATTGAAATAGCTGTTATTTTCCATCAAATCCCCGTCCATGTGTCCATACACATCCGCCGCCCCGCCCAGCAGGTTGGAACAGACAATGGGCACCTTCGCTCCCAGGGATACGAGGAAATCTTTCATGCGACGGTAATAATTCCGGTTCATATAGATGCCAAAATCCATGTAATCGGCATATCTGGCGGGGCTCACCGGACCATCCCAGGGACCATTGGGGTCATTGGGCGGCTGATGAAAACTGCCTTGAACCACCGCCACCGTGTGCTTCGCCGGATCTTCCTCTGTCCCCAGAGCACAGACGCCTTCACTGGTCCAAGCTCTGGCAAGATTTTCCCGGGTGTGATATTTCATCAACAGGAAATCATTGAACCTGGCCTGTCTCTCCTCCCGATATCCCTGCAGCTCCGGATTGTCATTGGTGTCATCGGTGCCTTTGAGAAAGGACTCTTCATTGGAAATCTGAATGGTCATCACGGCGGGGTCATCGATCAACCGCAGTCCGGTATAGGGATTGACATGGCAGAGAAAATTCCGATCATACTCCTGCTCCAGCTCAATCAACCGTTCATTCATGGTAGGATAGCACTTGGAGGTGGCGGGAACTGTCCCCGGATAATCCAGCTCATCCCCAGGCACAAAGGCCCTTGCCACCAGCGTATCCACATGCAGGTAGATTCCCCGCTCTTTCAGTCTCGCAAAGAGGTAGTCAAAGCGGTCCAATCCCTCAGGGTGCAGCTTCCTGGAACTGCCGCTCTCGTAGTCAATCAGAGGTGCCTCCCGGGAGCAGGACCACTCTGTGGCACCATCGGTGATGATATTGTCCGCAGCGTGGAGACGGATCACGTTGACGCCCATCGACGCGAAACGTGCGGCCATTTTGTCAGCGGTCTCATGATCGGGCATGTTAGAGCGCGCCGCGATATTAAATCCGATAAACCGGGCACGTGTCCCGTCCCCGAACATGAAATGGCCGTTCTTTGCAGCCACGAAACCGTGCTTTCCGGCGGGCGCATCCAGCAGATGGGAAAAGTCCCAGATCCCCTGATTGGGCTCCGCCTTGTGAATTCGAATATTCTGACGCATCGCAATGTCTCCTCTCTCAGTAAAGTCTCATTTGCCGCATACGGTGCAGCACCGTGAATGAAAGCCCCGGATTGTCCCTCCCTATTTTTTGTTCTCTCTGCGAAATTGTGCCGGTGTGACCCCGAATTCCTTTTTGAATGTATTCTGGAAATAACTCTGACTGGAAAAGCACAGATAATTCGAGATCTCCGCCAGACTTCTGTCGCTGAATTTCAGGAGTCGCGCCGCCTCATTTAATTTGCAGGACATGATGTACTCCCGCACACTTTTTCCCGTTTCATTCCGAAAGTGAACATGCAGATAGCTCAAACTCCGCCCCATGTGTTTCGCCACGTCCGCCACGGACAGCGGTTCATTGGTGTGATCCTGGATATAATTCATACACTCATAGATTTCCTGGGAAGTGCCGGCGGGAACATTGCTCTCTCCGATGCGGCGGCAAAAATCCATGGTCAGCACATATTCCAGCCGCTGCAGCTCAGCCAGATTCTTGGTATTTTCCGCTGCCAGAATATACTCATCTGTCAACGTGTAGGCGGTTTCCATGTCCATCTTGCCGGGCAGCGCGGCTAAGACCAGTATTTTTACAATGCCGACAATCACTTGGTTCTTGGCATTGCGCAGCGTATTGTCCGCCAGATGTCCCCGGTTAAAATTCTGTGGCGTGTACTGGACCATGAAATCCAGCAGTTTTTTCTCATCCCCAGCCCGGACCTGCTCGTAAAACTTTTGTTCAAATTCGTACGTATTATGGACAGCACGGGTCTCTTTCATCTCCATCGTTTTCCTGGCATTTTCCACATCCATGGCATATTGGCGCTCTTGGTCCGGGAAATTAAAATGCTCCGCGATGGAAATGGTTTTTCTTTCCAGATCATGGTAGAGAAAGGCGATCATCCGCAAAAACCGCTGATAGCTCATGCGGTCTCCCTGGGTCAAAGTGGCATAGGCCAGATCCCAGCGCCCCGCGGGGATTTTATTTTCCTTGATGTAGTCATGAATGATAGAATCATCGATGTCCTCGGAATACGCGGGGCCGATCACCACCCGGCTTCCATCCTCTAACAGAATCTGTCCATAGAACCCCTGGGACTTCGTGATATAGACGTCCGGATTTCGATTCTCGTCAAATTTTAGTCCGGAGATGTCCGGGGAAGTCTTATTCAACCACAAAGGAAACCAGAATGCCAGGTCTCCTTGCTGATCAAAGCACAAAACGGGAAGTCCGGTAGCCGCGAAAAAGAGTCCGCAGCCATCCGTGATTTCCTGTCTCATCTCTCTCCCTCCTCGCTATCCTCCCTCGATTCCGGGTGCGGTTCAAAATTGACGAACAAACGCCGGAAGAAAGTAGAATTCAAATAAGCCTGCAGCGCAAACAGTAAAAACAGCCATAAGAAAAAGACAAAAGAGAACGTCTCAGGAAAAAATAGAGCCAGAACCAGCGGCAGACTGTTGATGGCGGTCACCACAACGGTATTCAGCGGATAGAGCACCGCCAGCTTCGCCGCGTTTTTGATGGTGTTTTTCACCGTGTTGTCAAAGCGGGCGAAAACCGGGAACACATAGGTAAAAAGAATCGTGTGCAGCAGCAGGGCAATGTAAACGATGTATTTCCCCGGCTGCCAAATGCCCAGATCCATGTGGTTATACAAATACAGCGTGAGCAGAATCACCCCGCCGGATACACCCCAGATCGCGGTCAATGCCACAGACTGGCCGAAATGAGATCCCATGGCCTTAAAATAGCTCCGCACAATTTTATACTCCTCATCTTTCGCCATTTTCAGCGTCACAGAATAAAGGGCGGAGGTGGCGGCACCGATGGTGAAAATGGGAATACAGGTCAGCACATAAATCACATTCAAGACAAAAAGATCGGCAAAACGATTGATCCACTTGGCCACGGGTCCGTCATAGGCAAAAATTTGTCCCATGCGTGTCTCTCCTTCATGTATAAGACAATGGTTGTTCTTAAAGAGCGCTCCTCTTTCATCCATGGTGGTGCCCACATATGGGGCATGGGAGTTTACTTTGAAAGCCCAGTCGCAAT
>CAZROZ010000012.1:0-11246 GCA_964601745.1 uncultured Lachnospiraceae bacterium
CGGAGCGCTTCTATCACGGATTTGTGCTGGGACTGATGGTAAGTCTGGATAGGGACTATTATCTGTGGTCGAACCGGGAGAGCGGACGCGGCAGATACGATGTGGTGCTGGAGCCGAAAGACCGAAGCCGGAATAACGCCTTCATTTTTGAATTTAAAGTATGTGACGCGAAAAGAGAGAAGGATCTGGAGGAGACCGTAAAAAGGGCGCTGGAACAGATCGAAGAAAAGAAATATGACCAAGACCTGTTGACCCGGGGCTTTTCAAAGGAGCAGATCCGGAAATACGGCTTTGCCTTTGATGGGAAAACAGTCCGCATCGGATGCTGAGCCTGCCTTAAAAGGCAAGTCGGCGGTCGCACTTTTTCTGCCACCATTGACAGGTCATACTTTTTCCATCACCATTGACAGGTCGTACTTTTTCTACCACCCTTGACAAGGCAGGCATGCGTTGTTATAATGGCCAAAGATTTAATAATTTTGTAATAAATTTGTGACGACTTGGACAAGGCAGAGGGACGATTTCCCTCCTCTTTGAGTAGGAGATGGTAGATTTGCGAGGAAGAACGAAGAGATTGATTCTGGCGGCGGCACTGATTCTAATGATTGGGATCGCTGCGGGACCCATTGCCTCTTCTGCTTCTTATTCGGGAGAGACCGGTCTTGCGGGACTCACCCTTTCCCTGGATCAGTATGCCGAGAGAGACGAGGCGGAGACAGAGGATATTCTGGCACAGATGGGACTTACAGACACGACGGAAGAACAGAGAAGCGTGAACGGACAGACATTAGCCGGATTGTCTAAGGACGCCTTGGAGCAGCAGACAGACCCCGAGGAAGAGGAGACGATACCGGAGGATTCCACAGAACCGGTGGAGACCACCACGCAGGAACCTGTCACAGAGCCGGAACCAGTCTCGGAGTATGCGAATATCGGCATTTCCATTACAGATAATTATGTCAACATTCGAAAGAAGCCCAATACAGATTCTGAGATATTGGGAAAGCTTTACCGGGGCGCCGCCGCCACAATCGTGGACACAAAAGGCGATTGGGTCAAGATTGAGTCCGGCAAGGTAAAGGGATATATCAAATCAGAATATTTGGCCATCGGGTTTGATGCCGAGAAGTTGATTGATCAGTTCGGCACGCGAATCGCTACGGTGAATACGACCACTTTGAAAGTGCGGTCGAAAAAGAGCACCGAGTCCACGGTTTTGACCCTGATCCCTCTGGGAGAGGAATACGAAGTGATCAAGATTTCCGAGAAGGGAGATTGGGTCAAGATCAAGGTGGATGACACCACCGACGGCTGGGTTTCCGCGGATTATGTGGATCTACGGGTAGAATTTGAACATGCGATCTCCATTGAGGAGGAGCAGGAGAAGCTGCGCAGGGAACAGGAAGCCCAGGAAGCACTCCGGAAGCAGCAGGAAGCAGAGCGCAAGCGGCAGGAGGAGGCCCAGAGGAAAAAGGAAGAGGAAGAGCGCAAGAAAAAAGAGGCAGCGCAGCAAAAGAAGAGCAGTTCGAAAAAGGCAGCTTCTACCAGCGCGAGTACGAAATCTTCACAGAGTGAGTCTTCCGGTTCTTCCGGTGGCGATGAAAATCCCAGTTACGATGCCGATACTGGAAGCGCGATTGCCAGTTTTGCCAAGAAATTTGTCGGCAATCCGTATGTTTATGGCGGTACCAGCTTGACTAATGGCACCGATTGCTCTGGATTTACTCAGTCCATTTATTCGAATTTCGGGATTTCCCTTCCCCGATCTTCTTATTCTCAGGTGAATTCCGGCAGTAAGGTGAGCCTCAACAATCTGCAGCCCGGAGATCTGGTTTTCTATGCCAGCAATGGCCACATCAATCACGTCGCGATTTATATCGGGAATGGTCAGGTGTGTCACGCCAGTTCCCCGCGGTCCGGCATTAAGATTTCGAATATGTATTATCGGACGCCATATACCGCGAGACGTGTGGTGAATTAGTCTGGATATGTTTTGTTGACCTCCCGATAGAGGAAAAGTTCATAGCACGAGCGGGTATCGCTGGGCTTGGATCGCCATTTATGGCGGTGCCTGACCTGCGGTACCCGCTTTATTTCATGGAAAGACAACTACCGGGCAGATATCATTTTGGCAAACTGGTTAAATCATAGGAATCCAGGTATGCTTTCGTATTTTCACACATCTCTGCGAAAAGGGCCTTCGCGTCGGGGAGAGAGCAGGTCACCAGCGGGTCAGAGACGAACGCACCGAAGATCCCGTTTAGGTCCCGCGCTGCGATGGCCTGGGACAGCGCTTCTTCCTCCCCGCAAATGCGGGCGATCAGGGGATAAATGGACTCCGGAACGGCACCTGCCAGGACGGGAGTCACATTCCCCCCGCGAAAGACCGCGTTGGTTTCCACCACAGCACCGGTGGGGAGGTTGGGGATCTGTCCTTGATTGGGGAGATTGACATTGGTGACCAGCTCGCACAGACCCAGCAGAGCCCGCATCTGATTGACCCCTTCCTCCCCCGTTCCGTTCACGACCACAGCTTCCTCGCCGTTGAGCAGCCGGTCACTTCTTGCCAGGCGTTTCTTCAGATCGTCTCTTCGCCAAGCCACGCTGGTCAGTCCGAAATGCATCTCCTTCACCCGTTCTGGGCTCTTCAAGTACCAGGATCCGTCGCAAAATTCCGCCAGATGCCGATCTCCCGCCGCCGCGATGTAGCCATATCTCTGGAACAGGTCCATTTTCACGCACTCTGTACTGGTAAAACTGTTATTCATCCAATTTTCGTCCACGCTCCGTTCCGGGTGGTCATAGCCGTCTGGGTGGCGGGAACAAAACTCCTTATAATAAGGAAAGAGATCGATATTGCGCCAGGTGGCTTGGGTCAGCCATGTAAAGTGATTGACGCCCAATGGGTTCACCTTGATCTCATGACGTTCCGGAACGACCCCGTCTGTCAGCAATTCTCCTACTAGGATGGCCAGCAGCTTCTGGGTGCCGAATACTTCGTGGCAGCAGCCGAATGCTTTGATGCCGGGAAAGACGCGGTAAAGGGTTTTCACGCATAACGCCATGGGGTTTGTATAGTTGATTACCCAGGCATCAGGGGCGTTTTCCTTGATTTTTAAAGCGAAATACTCGTACATGGGGATTGTGCGCATGGCTCGCACGATTCCGCCCGGTCCGGCGCTGTCCCCCACCGACTGATAGATTCCATATTGTTCCGGCGTGTGCACATCGGATTCCATCTCGTCAAATGTGCCGGGCAGAATAGAGATAATGACGAAATCTGCTCCAGTCAGCGCCTCCTCGATGGAGTTCACCGCATGGTAATGCCATGTAGATCTAGCCCCTTCCGCCTGATTGTATCGGTTGCCGATGCTTTCATTGCGCTTTGCAGCCGGAAAATCAATGTCATAGAGGTAGACATCACCGTTTAGATCGCCGCTGCCCGCCAGATCACTCATCAAACCCCACGCCCAGCCTCTGGATCCACCGCCGATGTAGGCAATTTTCAGCTCGTAGACACAATTGTTTTCATACTTCATTTTTACTTTCTCCTCTCTAGAAATGCTTCCTTAAGTAAAGACAGGACTCCAATATAGGACTTATAGGATTTAAAGGATAGGACCTGTTGCAGTCTTGCAGTCTTGGGTTATTTTCAGTTTTTCAATCATGTCCTCCTTTTTCACGCGCCCATGTCACCCGCCCAACCCGAAGCGGCGTCTCATAGAAGCGGGCGGTGCGGTCTCGATGGGTGTCATTCCACTTGTCAAAGCCTTCTGTCGCGATATGCGGTCCGTAGCTGCAATCCTCAAATACACACAAGCCGTAATCCCGCCAAGGCCGTGCCAGGTAGATGCTGCCGTCTCCCACTCCTGGCGCAGCGGTAAAGGCGCAGTTGCGGAACGTGAATCCGTCCGTCTGCGTCAAGGCATGCGCAGGTGCCGCCGTATATCCGCAGCCTCGCACATCGAGGAGGGAGCGGATTTCACAGTCTGTAAAGACAGCGGCTCCGCATCCGAATATAAAGTCCACTGTCCCCTCGATGAGGCAGTCTTGAAAGGTCATACGACAGGACTTGCCCGCCCGCAGCGGCTCCGGCAGAAATCCCTCATAGCGCTGAATCAAATCACCTGGAAGGGGTCCCAGAAATAAGGTATCCTGGGTCGAGGTGAGGCGGCAGCGCTCCATTTGAAATTGGTCTCCATAAACCGTGAGTGCCACCTCCTGCCCTTTCTCTTCGGGATGTCCGGCGTCATTTTCCACGCTGAGATCCAGAAGGTGCACGTCGTCCGCGCAGACGGCCATGGTCCAGGTGCGAAAGGTGTTATAGTCCCTGCCCTGCCCATCTTTCTTTAAAGCATAGTCATCCCAGATGATCTTGGTCTTGTCAGCGCCCATACCCCGCAGGGTGAGGTGAGGGGTACAAATGACTACCTTCGATCGAAATTCCCCGGCTGAGAGCGCGATCTCCTCTCCCGGGGCGGCAGCGGCAATTTTTTCCTGGAGATTGTCTCCTTCTTTTACGAGAATCATGTCCCGCTCCTCCCTTTTCTCCATGTTATCCCCCCTCTTCCAGGCGGCATCTAGGTGCCCCAAAAGAAGCTGCCGCAGAGGGGTGAAAAGAGGCACTTTCATCACGAAAAATCATTATAATCGAACTGCTTTTCCCATGAAATAGCACCGGGAGAAAAAATCTGTTTTGTACATAAACAGGGCTATCTTGTCCATATACAAGAAAACTGCCATCTTGTAAAATTGACAATATTCTGACTAAGTGGGAACGTGTTTTTGTTTAATTGTGTGCAAATTTACGATTTGTGCGGCAGCTATCCGACGAATCAGTCGGCTACGGAGGCTTTTTTGGGGAAAAGCACGCGGATTTTTTTGACGATTGCAGCCATGTGAGTGGGAAGGAACGGGACTCATTCACAGGACATTAGGAGAGAATTTGTCATAGATTCGCTTAAAGAGATCCGCTTTAGAATAATTAAGAGCGGAAGGAGTTTTTATTTTGCTGCGGCTTTCCCGGCGCGGTGGGAGGCGAGACTTTCGACATGGAGAAACGGCGGACATTGGGACAGTATCGCGCTATTGACCTCGCGATCTGGGCCTTGATTCTGGCGGTTTGTGAATATTTGATTGTGCACGCGGCCCGAGTCTGGTATGCGGACCAGCTCTACACGGTCTCCTTGGTGGGAGCGGTGGTTGCTATTGTCTATATGCGGTGGGGCGCATGGGGCGCGATTCATGCGGAGGTGGGGGCACTCATCTTTTGTTTCTTCTCTTCCGCGACGCCGGAGCAGTATGCGATTTACTGCGTCGGCAATCTTTTTTCACTATTGGCTTTACTGATGCTGCGGTATCTCGGCAAGGAGCGGGTGCGCACTTCTTCGTTTCGATCAGTGGTATTCGCCTTGCTGGTGCTGCTGCTCATGCAGGCGGGAAGGGCCGTTGTGGCGTTGATTCTGGGATATTCCATCACGGGGGTGACCGGGTTTTTCACCACAGACAGTCTTTCCATGTTGTTTACCGGCGTGATCGTCTGGATCGCCCGCAGGTTGGACGGCGTCTATGAGGATCAGAAACACTATCTTCTGCGTGTTCAGGCAGAGGAGGAATAAAAAGGAGGCAATCTATGAAGAAACAAAGGGCGGCGGATTTCCTGACCTTCGATGAGGAAAAGGGGACCTATGAGCTAAGCCCGGAACAGGCAGTGCGCGACGATGTGGAAAAGCACTACTGGCTTCATGTGGGACGCACGATCTTGAAAGATTGGCGCTTGTACCTGATGCTGGTACCTATGTTGCTGATCTTCCTGTTCTGGCGTTACTTCCCCATGTATGAACTGCTAGGATGCTTCAAAGTGTCTGACAATGTTCTGCCTGTTTCTCAGCAGCTGTTTTCCGGATTTTCTTACTTTAAGCGGCTGCTGCTGGCGGGAGATGGTCTGTCCACGGATTTCTGGAGGGCTCTGCGCAACACCTTCATCTTGAGCTTTTACGGGTTGTGCTTCGGCTTTCCGATTCCCATTATCCTGGCGTTGTTCTTCAACGAGGTCCGCTCTAATGGAGTCCGCAGCGTGTTCCAGGTGCTGACTTATCTGCCCAAGTTCATGTCTACCGTTGTCATGACATCCCTGATCACCATGTTGGTCAAACAGGGATCTCTGATCAGCGGCGCCGGCGTGATCAGCCAGGCATTGGCAGCGCTGGGACTGATCAGTGAGGAGACCGCATTTGGAGGCTTGCTCAACTTACCCTCCTTCTTCCGCTCGATCTACCAGATCAGCGGTATTTGGGAGAGCGCAGGTTACGACAGCATTGTATTTTTCTCCGCGATCATCGCGATCTCGCCTACCAGTTATGAGGCGGCGCAGATCGACGGAGCGAACAAATGGGCGCAGATGCGGTATGTGGTGCTGCCAAGTATTTTGTCCACTATAGTGATTATGCTGATTACCAGGATTGGTTCCCTGCTGAGTATCGGTTATGAGAAAGTATTGCTGCTCTATAACGCAAATACTTACGTCACGGCTGATGTGGTTTCTACGTTCGCTTACCGGAACAGTATCGGAGCGGCGTCCGGAGCCGCGGCAGGCGCCGGTTTGGCCTCGGCAGCCGAGATGATGAACAATGTCATCGGCATGCTGCTGGTGATCGGCGCCAATACCATATCCAAGAAGGCATCGAAGACATCACTGTATTAACAGGAGGGCGTTATGAAGAGAAGACTTGAAATTTCTGAGCTGATTTTCAAGATTATCAGCTACACGCTGCTGGCCATTTTCTCCCTCGCCTGCCTGTATCCGTTCGTGTATGCTATTTCTGCTTCCATTTCCGGCATTCACGCAGTGGAGTATGGTGAGGTGGTCCTTTTCCCCAAAGAGATCCAGTTCCAGGCCTTCAGCCGCATGTTCAACAACAATATGTTCTGGAACGCGTATTCCAACACGCTGTTCATTACCCTCTACGGTACTCTGTTCAGCATGGTGACTTCTATTCTGGGTGCCTATGCTCTGTCCAAACGGCGTCTGCTGTTCCGGTCTCCGTTTAACTTCTTCCTGGTTTTCACCATGTGGTTTTCGGCGGGCATTGTTCCCCAGTATCTGAATTATTTGAACACCCGGAAGGTGTTTAACGCGGTGGGAATCATGGATGACAAGTGGCTCGTGGTAATCGCCATGGGCATGGCAGCCATGAATATTGTTCTGCTGCGCAACGCGTTTGAGGACGTGCCCAGTGAGGTAGAGGAGGCCGCCATCGTGGACGGTGCCTCTGAGATGCAGGTGTTGACCAAGGTATTCATCCCCATGAGTCAGTCCACCATCGCGACGGTGGCGTTGTTCTTCGCTATCTCCCGGTGGAATGGATACTTCTGGGCACGCCAGATGATTTCCAATTCCAATGAGCATCCGCTGCAGGTTTTCATTCGGTTGCAGCTGGAGAATTTCACCAACCCGGAAGTGATGGCAGGCTGGAACGAACCATATGCGTCGGATTCCGTGATCTATGCGCTGATTGTCTGTTCCATCGTGCCCATCCTGATCATCTATCCCTTTATCCAGAAATATTTTGCCAAGGGAACCAATGTGGGTGGCGTGAAAGAATAAATTGATTGTGTGCCATAGAAACTTATAAGCAAAGGAGAAAGAAATGAAAACAAGAAGCAAAAAATCATGGATCGCACTGTTTTTGGTGGCTGTGATGGTAGTTGGCTGCCTGGCTGGCTGCGGCGGCCCTGATGTGGAAGTGCAGACGACAGCGGCTCCCAGCGGGGAAGAGACCCAGCAGGGAGAGACGCAAGGGGGCGAATCAACCGGTTCTCTGACCTATGAGCCGGGCACGGTGCTCCGCATGGCAGTAGGTTACAATAACCCCAATACCGGAATTGCTTTTGACGCTGAGACCGCGGGCGACGGAATCACGCTGGCGGACGGCGTTACCTACAACACCGGCGATCTGAAACCCACGTGGGTGGAAGTGGAAAATGTGCTGAATGTGAAATTTGAGGATAAATTCACAGGTGCCGGCGGCGCTTCCAAGGAATTCACTTACTGGAAAGAGCAGCTGGATCAGGTAGATATGGTATCCGGTACCGCCAGCCTTCTGACTGAGAATGGTGTGGCCGGCTCCATTGTCAATATCGCTGAATATCTGGACATGATGCCGAATTTCAAGGCTTATCTGGAAGCAAATCCAATTGTCCGTCTGTCCATCACCGGGGATACCTCGACTGGAGCCATCTATTTCAGCCCGTACTTCGACGGCGTGGATGATATCGAGCGTATGCCTCTGATGCGTGTGGACTGGGTTGAGAAACTCTTAAACGGCGAAGGTGAATTCACAGCGGACGCCTCGAAGAATACTGCTGCTCCTGTCTATCAGCCTTATATGCCCACTTCCGGCAAAATCGAAATCGAAACCGTGAAAGCGGACGGTTCTGGTGTTGAGACGGTGACAAAGGATTATGACACCGCTGGAAATATTATCGCGAAGATGAATGAAGCCGGTTCCATCTCCGGCGTGGAAGCTGTCAACATGCTCCGCACCTATATTGATCAGTGCTATGGCGGCTATTATGGAACCAATCGCGCGGATCTGTTCATCGGACAGAACGCTGCCTGGGACGCGGACGAGCTGGTAGCGCTGCTTCGCTGCGTCGTTGCCAATCCTCAGACACTGAATGGAACCGATTCCGTACAGGGTATCTTCTCCCGTGAGGATGCCAACAATCAGCGGCGGGTTGATATGTTCCGTCTGGCTGGTCACCTCTTTGGTGTCCGCGGTCTGGAATCCCGTCAGGATTATCTGTATGTAGGAAATGACAACGCACTGCATGATGCCCGTCAGGAAGCCGCCACGTATGAGGCGCTGGAGCGCATGCATGATCTGGTAGAGGAGGGCTTGATCTCCGAGGCTTATGTGAACAAGCAGGATGTCAAGACGGATCAATATCTGAAAGAGGATCTGGGCTTCATGCACTATGACTACAACCAGACCCAGACCATCTACAATGAGCAGGAAGGCGTATTTGACGACGGCGAAGCTTACATGGCAGTGATGGTGCCGGTAGCCCGCTGGTATGACGGGACAAATCCGGACGGCGTTTACATGCGCTTTACAGAGAGCTGGCGTTCTGTGAAGACCGATGGCTGGGGCATCTCCAAATCCGGCGTCGGCGACGACCAGAATAAGCTGTACGCGGCACTGGCGTTGATCGACTATGCGTATTCTCCGGAAGGCCAGATTCTGATGAGCTATGGTCCTGCCGCTTTCCGCGGAGAGGGCACTTTCATGTTCAACGGCAAAGAGATGCCTGTGATTTCGGATGCGACCCGCGCGGAATTGTGGGAGAAGGCTTCCGGCAACTACACCAACTATGCCCGGTTCTACCTCGGCTCTACTCTGAGCTTCCTGAAGAGTCAGGCATTCGAATATCAGTGCACCACAGAGGCCGGCCGGAAAGGCGCAGGATACATCTCCACCGCCATCGGCCTTGGGACCATTTATCATCCGCAGCTGGCAGTTGCCGAGAACGGCTGGTATACCAGTGTTCCCACCACGCTGCCCACTTCCAAACAGGAGAATGATATGCTCTCCAGTTATGCGGAGCTGACCACCCAATTCTCCTCCTCCAGCGGAGATGATCAGATCAACATTCTGGTGGACCTGATCGTGAATGGCTATACCGATGCCAATATGACCGATGCCCAGACCACAGCTGCATATGTGACCAGTAACTGGAACGGTGCCCAGTATCTGCAGATCAAGCAGGATGCCTGGAACAGCGATCTTAGCTATTATCAGAGCCTGCAGTAATCTTTTCGCGAAGGAACACTTCTGGGTGACTTTTGCAGAGAAGATTTGCAGAGAAGATTTGCAGAGATTAGTTAAGGATGTTTAATGCGGAGGTGCTCTGTGGGAGCGGGGCACTTCCGATGGAGAAAAGATTATCGAACTGTGATTCACTGGGACATGCGGATTGGCGGGAAACCAAATAGACCGCGGGATTTCCAGAGTAGGAGGAATGATCGGGGAAAGAGCCGATTTTCCCGCATGCCGCGAAGCACAGCGAAATGAAACAAATAAATCCCCCGGGAGGAGGCCGTCATGTATAAAAAACAAATGGTCGCGGAAAAAATCCTTTGTCTGGCAGGCGTTATCATGGGCGGCGTGGTGTTCCTGTATTCTCTGGGCATCATGACAGACCTGTATGACAGCCTGTACAGCACAATGCGCAATCCCAACGACCTGTCGCAGACTACGGTACCCGGTTCTATCGTCTACTACAACATGCAGAGTTTTAACCGCTGGTTCGTGGTGATGGCAGTGGTGCTGATTCTGCTGGGGTGTCTGCTTTTCATCACCAATACCCATGTACGCAGACGTTATTACATCGGCAATTTCATTGCTACCGGTGCTTATGCAGGATTCAGTGTTTATCTGACTATTATGTGCCATAATTATATTGAGACCTTTAAGGCACAATGGCTTCAGGTTGACTTTGACGCCTTGGCACAGCACGCGCAGACATGGAATACCCTTTATACCGAATCCACCTTCTGGTTTGATCTGCATTACGCAGTATTCGGTTTGCTGCTGGTGGTTGCCGTGCTGCTCGTCGCCAATGTGTTCTGGAAGTTGAAGCTGATGAAAGAGGAAGCCAGCCTGATCGGGAAGGGAAAGGAGGCAGCCGCATGACAGAGGAAGATCGTTTGATTAAGCGGGATCGCATGCGATATGTCAAAAATTCGCTTGCTTCCAATCTGGCAATCGTCGGTATCTTGTTCGATGTGTTTTATTTTGTCAGCTTGTACCGGTCGGATGTGGGTACCTACTATTATAATATCCTCATCGGCGCTTCTATCATTTACAATCTGATTTTTATGCTGGCGGTTTTTCTGGCTTCAGAGGGCGTCAAAAACTATCAGGTGAATTATTCGTATCTGCTGCTCTTGATGGGAATTCTGCAGTTTGTCCGTATTTTCATCATTCCCTACAGAGCGCACAAAGCCACCACACTGGTGAACGGCGTGGAAGTGGCTGTCATGAAAAATAGCCAGTTTATGTGGGTAGTGGCATTCCTCGTCATTTCCGGTGCATGTCTTCTGGCTTCGGCTATTATCAATTTTATCCGGTGCCGGGAGCTTTCAGAGCATCTGAAATCTATCGGTCAGCAACAATCCGCGTAAGGAGGCGAAGACATGGCGACACTGAGCATTCAGCATATCGATAAGATATACGATAACC
>CAZROZ010000012.1:11256-17058 GCA_964601745.1 uncultured Lachnospiraceae bacterium
CCACGTGCAGGCGGTCTTTGACTTCAATCTGGACGTGCAGGACGGCGAGCTGATCGTCCTGGTCGGACCTTCCGGCTGCGGCAAATCCACCACACTGCGGATGGTGGCTGGACTGGAGGATATCTCCGCCGGGAAATTATTCCTGGACGGGAAAGACATTACTGCGATGCCTGCCAAAGACCGGGATATGGCCATGGTGTTTCAGAACTATGCTCTGTACGGTCACATGACCGTCTATGAGAATATGGCGTTTTCCCTGACGCTGCGCAAGGAGAATCCCAATGTCATTCACAAGAAAGTGATGGCGGCAGCGGAGATTCTGGGACTGACCAGTCAGCTCAATAAGAAGCCATCAGAGCTTTCCGGCGGGCAGCGGCAGAGGGTTGCCATGGGGCGTTCCATCGTGCGAAATCCTAAGGTGATCCTAATTGATGAGCCGCTCTCCAACCTGGACGCCAAGCTGCGGGGTGCCACCCGGCGTGAGATTTTGCTGCTCCACAAGAGATTGGCGGCGACCATGCTGTATGTCACCCATGATCAGACTGAGGCGCTGACTCTGGCGGACCGGATTGTCTGCATGTCGATGGGGCATGTGCAGCAGGTGGGCACTCCCCTGGAATTGTACGATCACCCCACCAATATCTTTGTGGCGAGCTTTATCGGACTTCCGCCCATGAATTTCTATGATGTCAAGGTGCAGGGAGCGGAACTTGCCGGCGAGGGATTCAAATGCGCAATTGACCAGGAGGAGCAGGCATTGCTGAAGGACTATCAGGGCAAGGAGATTGTTCTGGGCGTGCGTCCGGAGAATATTGTGGAAGGTCCTGATGTCTCCGCGGTGGTCTTCTCGAATGAGAATCTGGGCATGAATACCCTGGTGCACGCTTACATCGGCGGCAATAGAAAGACCAAGATTACCGCGAAATTGAAGGGCTGGAGCAATTATAAGGCTGGCGACGCGGTCACGTTCTCTTTTAAGAGGAAACATTTCTTCGACAAGGAGACTACCAACGCTATCGGAAAGGGTGAGTGATGATGGAAAAGAAAAAACCCAATCCTATCGCAGAAATGTGGCGGAAATTTTTGGTTTCAATCAAGCGGCGTCCGCAGATGATTCCGTTGGTTGCACTGTCTCTTACCTTTGTCTATTACTCTTTTAATCTGACTCATATCTCAGATACCACGGCTCGTATCCAGGGAGCCAATATGGGACTGGCCGGATTCGCCACCATGTTGTTTTCTATGCTGTCGATTCTATGCTGCATGAATGCGTTTCCATACCGCAAGAAACCGGTGATTCCCATGATCGTTCTGCTGTATGTGATGATAGGAATTATCCTCTTTGCGGATTATAAGTACATGAATGCGATTCTGTACGCGATTTCGCGTCCGGAGAATCCGGTGGTCATCACGGAATCGACCATTTTCATCAAACAGGCTTACGACTGCCTGCGGCTTCACACGGTGTTCTTGATTATCACCGCTGTGCTGGTTGCCACGCTGCCGATTTACAGCAAGCTGCTGCGCAAGATCAAGACCTCCATCGAAGTGGAAGACAACGGCAATATGGGCGCGATTGATATCGAGGGCGACGATTAATTTCGTCTGAACAGGAGTGAGGGTACCTCATGAGTGACCGCAAGCGAAAAAACCAGAAGAAACCGGAAATCGAGAAAGAATCTGAGTACTATGATCTCAAGACGCAAGCGGTGAAAGATCTGGTAGAGGCAGATGAGAGCAATTCCCCCCAGGTTTCTGAGGAGGAATTGAACAAGTACCGTTCGAAACGAAAATTACACATTCCGGACTCGGTCAAAGTGCTATTTCTCAAATGGTGGTTTTCCGCCGCCTGCTGTTTCTTCTTTTTCTGGGGACTGGCCAATTATATGGCGGATCAACTGGATCTTTATTTTGTGACCGCTCTGGGACTTGGAATGGTGACAGATATTCTCACGAATAATGCGATTCGGTTTTTTGAGCCAACACCCGGCGCGTACAGTCGGTGGATGATGTTTCCCAAAAAGGGATTTATTTCCTTTCCGCTGAATATTTTGTATGCGTTCGTGCTGTTGCTCTTGGTGGGTCTCACCTACAGCACCATCAACATCACGATTAACCATTTCACCGGTCAGCCTGACGCAGTTACGTTGGGCGTGGAACCTGTCCTGTTCGGTTTGTTCTATCTCGGCTTTGATTTGCTGCTGATCGGGGCCAAACATTTTGTGCAGCGCATCGTGTCAGACGCCATGCGCAAAGCAGCACAGTAATTTTTCCCGGTGGGTTTGTCGTTTTCGATTCAAATCCATGCAGTAAGGAGACAGGAACTATGGCATACTTGACTCTGAATGATGTTAATAAAATATATCCGAACGGTTATCACGCGGTACACAATTTCAATCTGGAGATCGAGAAAGGAGAATTCATCGTCTTTGTCGGTCCTTCCGGGTGCGGAAAATCCACTACACTTCGCATGATCGCCGGTCTGGAGGATATCTCAAACGGGGAATTCCTGATCAATGGCAAACGCGCCAATGAACTTGGTCCCAGAGAGCGCGAGATCGCAATGGTATTCCAGAGCTATGCGCTGTACCCGCAGATGACTGTCTTTGACAATATCGCGTTCGGCTTGACACTGCAGGGTGTTGACGAGGAAGTGATCGAGCAGAAGGTCAAAAAGACCGCTGAGATTCTGGGTTTGACGGATTATCTGGATCGTCTGCCCAGGGAGCTTTCCGGCGGGCAGAGACAGCGTGTTGCCATCGGAAGGGCGATTATCCGGAAGGTTGGTGTCTTCCTGATGGATGAGCCTCTTTCCAATCTGGACGCGAAACAGCGTGTGACGATGCGCGGGGAAATCGCGCAGATTCACAAGGAGACCGGTGCTACTACCATCTATGTGACCCACGACCAGACAGAGGCCATGACGCTGGCGGATCGGATCGTGGTCATGAAGGAAGGATACATTCAGCAAGTGGGAACCCCCTATGAGCTATATTATAAACCGGTGAATGTGTTTGTGGCTGGCTTTATCGGTGAGCCGCCTATGAACTTTATCCGTGGCAAAGTGAAGAACGGCAAGATAAAATTTGGCGATAACACGCTGAATGTTGCCATCAAACTGGGCCAGAAGGCATCCAAATACGAAGGAAAAGAGCTTGTATTTGGGTTCCGCCCGGAGAGTATTCTGCTGGGCAAACAAGCGGATTCCTATGTGGTGGAGGCAGGCGTGGAGCTGACCGAAATGCTGGGAGACAACACCAATGTCTATATCACCACCGGTGAGGACAAGGCAATCCTGAAAGTGGATCCCCACGACACGCCGGAGACGGATTCGACCATTCACTTCTCCATTCCATACAAAGAGGTCTATCTCTTTGACGGGACTTCGGAGATGGTCATCGAATGAGGTGTCTGTGCGGTCAGTATCGAGTCTGACAATCTCTTGCAATTGAAAATAAAACGAATAAATTTACCCCGGGTGGAAACGCTCGGGGTTTTTCCTTTGTGGTGCATGAATGTGACGTAGGAATCGGATGGCTTGGATGGATAGGATCGTGGGCATGAAAGCGATCTCATTTGTTATAACGATTCGGAATGACTGTATGTAAAAAATGGAATAGTAAAAGCTATAATCGGATGAGGAGAGGTAGATATAGAAATCATTATAATTAGCTATAAATACGGAGAAATGCTAGATATCACTTGACGAAATAGGCCCAATGTTTTATGATACTCGAAAATCCATATAGATAATTGCGATAAGAAATATGGATAAAACGGACATTAGAGCTAATGAGAAAGGCTGCGTCATGACAATTGAAACGGTCAATGTATATGAAAAGGCCGGGGTAGCAAGACCGGAGAAGGCGGCAGGAAATTTGACCTGCTGGATCCCGGACACCCAGGCGGAATTAAATTGTGTGAGGCAGCGGCCAGCGCTACTTTTGCTGCCGGGAGGCGCCTATGCCTGGTGTTCTCCCAGGGAGGCGGAACCGGTGGCATTGCGCTTTACGGCGGCGGGATATGCGGTCTTTTCTCTGACGTACTCTTGTGCGCCGTTTCGCTATCCGGTTGCGCTGCGGGAGGCGGCCATGGCTATGTGCTATCTCCGCTCTCATGCGGAGGAATTGGGGATCGATCCAGGTCAGATTGCGGCATTGGGTTTCTCCGCCGGTGGTCATCTGTGCGGGACTTTGGGAATGCTGTATGACGCCCCGGAGGTATCGGATTTGGGCAGGCCGGAGCAGATTCGTCCGGATGCCCTCATCCTGTGTTATCCGGTGGCCGTCAGCCATGGCAGGACCCATGATCTCAGCTTTTTGAACCTTACGGGAGGAGAAAGTGACCTTGCCGCCAGGCTTTCTCTGGACTCGCTGGTCAGGCCCGACATGCCGCCGGTTTTCTTGTGGCACACTAGAGATGATGAATCGGTGCCCTGCCGCAATTCCATTGTACTGGCGCAGCATCTGGAGGAAGCCGGGGTCGATTTTGTGCTTTCCATTTATGGACATGGGCGGCACGGACTTTCTACAGCGGACGACGCAGCCTATGCCTCTTTCGCGGTTCCCCAGGTCAGCAAAGATGTCCCGGGCTGGCCGGGAGCAGTGCTGGACTTTTTGAGGGAACATGGATTTGCTATCAGAGACAGGGGGAGAGATCGATGAACAATATTTTATTTATCGGGGAACATCCCCGGACCTTCGACGTGCAGTGGCACAGCCATGATTACTGGGAACTGGTCTATTGCACCGGGGGAGTGGGTACCTTCAAATTTGAAAACGGAACCAGCCTCAGCTACAAGGCCGGGGAGACGGTGGCTGTGCCTCCCAGAGAGCGGCATTCTAATTTCAGTGAGGGCGGCTTTACCAATATTCATATGCGGATGGCGGATCCCAGTTTTCCATACCGCACAGTGTTTAAAGTGCCGGATGATTCAGACGGCCATCTGGGCATCGCGTTCAGCCAGGCGAAGTATTATTATCTGGCGGACATCAAAAAGAGAGAATTGGTGCTGGCGGCACTGGGGGAATTGATCTGCAGCTATCTGATCGTATATCGGGACAATTCGGAATTTTCAGAGCCGGTGGAGCAGATTCGAAAGCTCTTAATCCGGGACTATGCCAATTCCGATTTCGCCCTGGACGAGATGATTCGAAGCCTGCCCTTTAACTATGATTACCTGCGGAAGCTGTTCAAAAAAGAGGTGGGCGTCACACCGCTGGAATATCTCACCCGCCTTCGGATGAAGAAAGCAGAATCCATGCTCAGCGCCATGTGGACCAGGGATTACTCGGTAGCGGAGATCGCCGCGATGTGCGGATACGATGACGCACTTTACTTCTCCCGGGTATTTAAGAAAAATTATGGCTGTTCCCCCACTGCCTTTGCCGCCAGGAGTAAACCGCAGTGAGATTTTTGAGAGCACAGGCGGGAAAGAAACGATAGCAGAAGGGACGTGTTGACGCGAAGATGCAGCATATGATAGAAAGGCCGCGGTGCACGTCTTCTTTTTGTGTTGTCATCCCTGTCGTTTTGCTTCGGTTTGTGCTGTCACCATTGCCGTTTCGCCTGGGCAGGCAAAATAGTGCGTTTCATTTTTGCACAAAGGTCCGGATTGTGTATATTTTCATTGGAAAAATCATGGTAACGGGTGCTGTGCTATGGTATAACAACCTTAAGTAGGAAATTGTAAGTTCCTTCCTCCTTTCAAAGATTTTAGAGGGCAATCCAATCCGGGGGAAAGATGAGGGAAATTACCACAAATACCATAGGAGCGTGATATGATGAAATTTGACGTGCGTT
>CAZROZ010000013.1:0-5548 GCA_964601745.1 uncultured Lachnospiraceae bacterium
CGCAATCCTACCCCGTATTCGCAAATCGCGTCAATCGTCATTTTCATTCAGAATCATGTGACTGCCGCTTGTTTCCAATCTTTGTGCCGTACTTCTCTGCCATACATAGGCTCTTATATTAGGGAGCGCCTGTGAAAGGCTCCTTTGCTCGATCCCTAGTCGTACCGTTTGCTTTTTGAAATGGATTTTGTTAGAATAAAGCCACCGCGAGACAAAAGCGGCTTTAATAGACACAAAAAGGAGCGTGCCATCATGCGTCTTCGTAATATCAAGGGATCTCGGGAGGCCATCGCGGCGAACCCTTTTGTGGTTTCCGATCCCGCGCAGCACCGGGGACACTGGGCAGAGCTTTTTGACGGGCAAAGACCGCTGGCGATCGAGGTAGGGATGGGAAAGGGTCAATTTCTCATGGAGACTGCCCTGCGGCATCCAGAGTTTTCTTTCCTGGGTATTGAGAAATATTCCAGCGTACTGATCCGGGCGCTGCAAAAGCAGGAAGAACAGCGGCTTCCCAATGTTCTTTTTCTGCGGATGGAAGCGGAACTGCTACCGGAGGTATTTGCACCGGGAGAGGTTGCACTGATCTACCTGAATTTTTCTGATCCCTGGCCCAAGGCGAGGCATGCCAATCGGAGGTTGACATCCGGGAGATTTCTGGATCGGTACCGGCAGATTCTCTCTAATGAGGGACGGATTGAGTGCAAGACGGACAATGCGGCGTTCTTCGCTTTTTCCCGGGAGGCGTATCGGCAGGCCGGATGGAGGGAATTATACGTGACACAAGACCTGCATCAAAGCCCTCTTGCGGCAGACAATGTGATGACAGAATATGAAGAGAAATTTTCCGCGCTAGGCAATCCGATCTATAAATTCTGTATTGCCCCGCCGGAGCAGACGGCCCATGCCGATACGGCAAAGGGAGATGATATTGCTCTACCTTAAGAAACAGCCTGTGCCGACCTGTCAAAATAGGCTCTCATTCTCCACCTACGGAGCAACACCATGAGGGAAGTCCCGTTGCCGGGAAGAGCCATTGACAGATCGAACACGCTGATATAAAAATGAAAAATAAACGAGAAATGGAGGAATCGAAAATGAGAGAACAAATCACAGAACAAACTGCAAAGAATTTGGTTTTGGAAGCGGACTGTCCCGTCATGGTGGACTTTTCGGCTGATTGGTGCGGCTACTGCAAGATGATGGAGCCGGTACTAGATCAGCTGGAGAGAGAGTACGAGGGAAAAGTCCGGATTGTCGCCTGCGATGTGGATCAATTTCCGGAATTCGCCTCCAAATATCAGGTGGTGAGCCTACCTACCTTCGGCTTTTTCCAGAATGGAGAAATGAAAGAGCGGGTGATCGGCGCCACCTCCAAAGAAGATTTGCAGTCTCATCTGGACGCCCTGCTGAATTAACACGGGGCAGAGGGGGAAAAGGATGTCAGGAAAAGAAGAGGGCAGAAATGTCAGGCGGCTCTTGCCATTCCTGTCCTCTGCCGCGAAGCGGCCATAACCTTAAACAATTACCTGGAATCCGCAAATCAGTGTTGACGTTGATGTCACATATCGACCTCGCTTTGCGCTGCCTTTGCGGATTCAACTTATGCTTACTGCAATTAGATTCCCTTGCGGATCCAGCCTATGCTTACCGCAATTAGATTTCTCTGTGGTTTTTATTAACGTTTCCAGCAGTCAGACAGAAGTGATATTTTCTACTCATTGACGGGGGTAGATAAGAGACGTTGGTTTTTCAGGATCACAGATGTATAAACTCATTGACACATCACTTGACGAAACGGAGGCACTATGGCAGAAGAAACACAATTACGTCAAGAAAATAAAATGGGGACAAAGCCGGTTGGATCCTTGCTGTTCACCATGGCAACTCCCATCATCCTTTCCATGTTGGTGCAGGCCATGTACAATGTGGTGGATAGCATATTTGTCTCCCACTATTCCCAGGATGCCATGACGGCGATCTCTCTTTCTTTTCCGGTACAGAGTCTGATGATCGCGGTGTCTGTAGGAACCGCGGTCGGTGTCAATGCCTTGCTCTCCCGGAACCTGGGCGAGAAGAAATTCAAGGAAGCCAATCTCGCCGCGGTCAACGGACTGTTTTTGTGTGTGCTCAGCTCCGCTGTCTTTGTGATATTTGGGTTGTTTTTTACCCGTCTATTTTTCACCAACCAGACAAATGATGCCATCGTGACTGCCAATGGGATTCAGTACCTTTCCATCAATACCATCTTTTCCTTCGGACTGTTTCTGGAGGTGATGCTGGAGCGGCTGCTGCAGTCCACAGGCAAGACATTTTACAGTATGATCACCCAGGGGACCGGCGCCATCACCAATATCATTCTGGATCCGATCCTGATTTTCGGCCTGGGACCATTTCCGGAATGCGGCATCGCAGGCGCGGCCATTGCCACAGTCACAGGACAGATTTTCGCGATGTTTTTGAGTCTGCTGCTCAATTTGCGCAAAAATAATGAAATTTCGCTGTCATTCCGCCATTTCAGACCATCCGGAAAGACCATTCGCAATATTTACGCGGTGGGAGTTCCCTCCATCATCATGCAGTCCATCGGCTCTGTCATGACCTACTCAATGAACCATATTCTGCTCGGTTTCTCCAAGGCAGCCGTCTCTGTCTTTGGCATTTATTTTAAGTTGCAGGGATTTATTTTCATGCCGGTATTCGGGCTGAATAACGCCATGGTTCCCATCGTCGCGTACAATTACGGGGCGAAAAAGCCGAAGCGCATCATGAATACCATCAAGTACAGTCTCATTACTGCGGTTTCTATCATGCTGGTGGGGCTGTGCATTTTCCAGCTTTTCCCTGATGTACTGCTGGGTTTCTTCGATGCCACGCAAGAGATGCTGGACATCGGAATCCCCGCTCTTCGGACCATCAGCCTTTCTTATGTATTCGCGGGCTTTTGCATCATTGCCAGCTCCATTTTCCAGGCGCTTAATAAAGGCATTTTGAGTCTCATTATTTCCCTGGCACGACAGCTTTTTGTGATTCTCCCTGTTGCTTACCTATTGGGACATTATTACGGCTTGTCCGCTCTCTGGTGGTCTTTCCCGATCGCGGAATTGGTGTCGCTGGTGTTGTCTGTCATTTTCTTCATCGGCATTTATAAAAAGAAAATCAAACCGCTGATGAATGGCTGAAAACACAAAATGGCCTGTGACAGACAAATAGGTGACTGAAAACGGAAAATGACCAGTAACAGAAATAGATGGCTGAAAACACAAAATGGCCAGTAGCAGAAATAGATGGCTGAAAACGGAAAGCAAATGACAGTTGGTAAATAATAGCCGCCGTCAAATCACCCAAAAAACGGCATGAGAAAACGGAATGCAATAGATGAGGCAACTATAGAAAAGCATTCTCTCCGCAGGGGAAAAAGGAGGTATCCCTATGGCAGGTTCAAGTTTCGGGACCAGATTTACCGTCACCAGCTGGGGGGAATCCCACGGGAAAGCACTGGGCGTGGTAGTGGACGGCTGTCCTGCCGGACTCCCGCTGTCGGAGGAAATCGTTCAACCCTATCTGGACCGGCGCAAACCCGGTTCCAATCCCTATGCCACGAAACGTGCGGAGGGAGATCGGGTCGAGATTCTGTCCGGTGTTTTTGAGGGAAAAACCACGGGGACTCCTATTGCCATGATGGTGCGAAACGAGGCACAGCGCTCAGCGGACTACAGCCAGATCGCTTCCATTTACCGGCCCGGTCATGCGGATTATCCTTATGAGAAAAAGTACGGAATTCGGGATTACCGGGGCGGCGGCAGATCCTCCGGCAGAGAGACACTGGCACGGGTAGCCGGCGGTGCCGTGGCATCGGAGATTCTCCACAGCCTTGGCATCTCGCTTCGCTGTTATGCCCGCTCCATCGGCCCTGTCCATGCGGCAGACGAGCGCTTTGACTGGGATTTTCTGCCCACGAGTCCTGTGGTGATGCCGGATCCCGAGGCTTCCGCGCGGGCAGAGGCCTATCTAAGGGAACAGATGGCAAAATCGGACTCCGCAGGCGGTGTCATTGAGTGTGTAGTCTATGGCCTTCCCGTCGGCGTAGGAGAACCGGTTTTTGACAAGCTGGATGCCTGCCTGGCGAAAGCAGTTCTCTCCATCGGTGCGGTAAAGGGAGTGGAATTCGGAGATGGATTTGCCGCCGCGGCTTCCTCCGGCTCCCAGAATAATGATCCCTTCTGCATTGACGCTGCAGGTGCGATCCGAAAAAAGACCAATCATTCCGGCGGCATCTTGGGAGGACTCAGCGATGGTGCGCCTTTGATTCTGCGGGCGGCTGTCAAGCCCACGCCTTCCATCGCCTCTCCGCAGCAGACGGTGAATCAGTCTGGAGAGGAAGTCACGGTACAGATCAAAGGACGACACGATCCCATTATCGTTCCTCGCGCTGTGGTGGTTGTGGAATCCATGACCGCTATCACACTGGTGGATTTGCTTTTGGCAGGTGCCACCTCGCGAATAGATTATTTAAAGAAAATTTACGGTTGAATACTGAAAAGACTAAAATTCTGATGGAATCCTGAGATAATAATAGAATTGTGATGCGATTCTTCAAGGGATCCATACCGTAAAGTGACTCTTCAGGAGTCCCATTCCGTAAAGTCCGTGAAACAAGGAAATAAAAGAAATGAAGAAGCTCGACTGCTTGTCATGGCAGTCGGGCATTTTTATGGAAAAAACAGGAAAACGGATCGCCTTGCGGGTCGAGGTGCACACGGATTTCTTCTCCCGTCTGCGGATGGTGAAAGGAAAGTCCGCAGGAAAAGAGTCCCAATTGACCGGGGGATTGGGCATTTCCGTATTTTGTATCGCCCACGAGTGGGAGTCCCCTGGCGGCGAATTGAAGTCGGATTTGATGATGACGTCCGGTGAGAAGTCGTACGCGGAAAAGCACTTTCCCCTCCTTGACCTGCAGCACTTGACAGAGCAGCTCGGCTTTCCTGGCACCCGCCTCTTCCTTCACGGTTAGTCGGCTCAGATTCCTCTTGTGATCAAAAGTCATCCAATCGATCATCCGCATTTCTCCCCCTGCAAGAGAGAATTCCCCAGAGGCTTCGTCCGCAATCTCCCCCTGTAAGGAAGCGTCCTCCTCGATGTCCTCTCGCAAAAAGTCTTCCCGTCTGATGCTCTTTCGCAAAGAATTTTCCCATCTGATCTCCCTTTGCGGGGAAACGTCCCCTGGAAGTTCCGCCACGGCATAGTACTCCTTTTTCATCTGCTGGTTTTCCACCTGAGAGGAGAGCGCGGCGGCAGCTTCTTTGGTCCTTGCCAGGAGCATCACTCCGCCTACGGGGCGATCCAGGCGATGAATCAGATACAATTCAGGTACTTCCCCATCACGAAGGTAAAGGTTATTTTTCAACCCGTTCACGACATCAACCGCACCCGATCGATCCCCTTGAGAAGGCATGCCAGTCGGTTTATTCACCACGAGAAAGACTTCGTCTTCCAGCAAAATGGGGATCTCTCTCACCATGGCTTTCTTCCTTTCTTGCATATTTCTCTC
>CAZROZ010000013.1:5648-16903 GCA_964601745.1 uncultured Lachnospiraceae bacterium
TTTCTCTCTCACCATGACTGCCTTTTCCGCATGTTTATGTTCTCTGACACTCCCCATGTCTAAAAGCCAGGGGCTTTACGCAGCTTTTGGCAAAAGGGCAATTTCCTTCAAGGATTTCTGTTCCATCCTGACACTTTTACCTTCTCTATGCGACTCCATATGCGGTCAATCACACCTTGAACCGGTATCCCACACCCCAGATCGTCTCAATGTACTGCGGATGGGAGGTGTCGTATTCGATTTTTTCCCGAATATTCTTGATATGGACTGCCACTGTGGCCTTGTCGCTCTCCACCGCCTGAGCACCCCAGATATTCTGGAACAATTCCTCTTTGCGAATCACTTGATTGGGATGCTCCGCCAGAAACGTGATGAGCTCAAATTCCTTGATGGTAAATGGTTTTTCCACCCCGTTCACAAACACACGACGGGCTGTCTTGTCTATTTTCAGGCCTCTGATTTCGATCACATCATTCTGCGGCTTAGTCGTCCGCCCGATGAGCCGCTCATAGCGGGAGAGATGGGCTTTCACCCGCGCCACCAGCTCACTGGGGCTGAATGGCTTGGTGATATAGTCGTCGGCTCCGAGTCCCAGACCGCGGATTTTGTCCACGTCCTCCTGTTTCGCGGACACCAGGAGGATGGGAATGTCCTTCTGCGCCCGGATCGCTTTGCAGACTTCAAACCCACTCAGCCCGGGGAGCATCAGATCCAGAATCACCAGCTGAAATTCCTCCTCCAGCGCCCGCTTTAATCCCTCCGGACCGGTACACGCAATTTCCACCTTGATATCGCTCAGTTCCAGATAATCTTTCTCCAGTTCCGCGATGGCCACCTCATCTTCTATGATCAACACTCGGTTCATATTTCTCCATCCCCCTTGTTCTCGGCATTTTTTTATCAATACACACTTAGAGTCAACCGCGAAAATCGACCAACCTATCACTTCCTAGCATCTTCGAGCTATCGTGGCGTGGCATCCGTTCCGCCCAGGATTTTGTGCCGGGATGCAGGCATCTCCCGCAAATCACGATTTTTTGTCCCGATGTAAGAAGACAAGGAGCGGCCGGGAGAACATTTTGTGCTTTCCCCCTCCGTCATGGGGCAGATCTTCTGTACCGGTTTCATCCACCTTGCGCAGGGTAAAGAAAATCGTCGTCCCTTCTCCTGGCGTTGACTCCGCCCAGATTCTGCCGCCATGGTCATCGATGATCTTCTTGGCGATAGAGAGTCCCAGGCCCGTGCCGCCCTCCGCGGAATTGCGGGAGGCATCTGCCCGGTAGAACCGCTCAAACACCCGGGACAACTCCTCCTCGGCGATGCCCTTACCATTATCCTGAATCGATACCTGCAGGAATTCGCCATCCTCCACTGTGCGCACCAGGAGAAAGCCCTCCGGTTTATCCAGATATTTTTGAGAATTTCCCACAATATTGTGGATCACGCGCTTCAGCTGTTCCGGATCAGCGATCACCTTTAGATCCTCTTTCGCCTGATTTTCATATTGTACTTTTATATGTTTCATCTCGAGGTCCAGGCGGATATCCTCAATGCAGTCCAGGAAGAACTGCTCCGCGTCCACCTCCACAAAATGATACGCCATCGCGTCCGACTCGATTCTTGTGAAATCCACCAATTCATCCACCAGATGGGTCATATCGTCCGCTTTCGAGTAAATCGTCCGCAGATATTTCTCCTGCCGCTCCGGCGTGCCGGGGATCCCGTCCATGAGTCCCTCTGTGTACCCTTTGATGGCGGTCAAAGGGGTTTTCAAGTCGTGGGAAACACTCCCCAAAAGCTCCATCGTATCTTCTTCATACTGCAGCTGCTTTTCAATCGTATCCTTGAGACGCAGACGCATTCTCTCAAAATCCTGGCAAAGCAGGCCGATCTCATCCTGCTTTTTATTTTTAATGGAATAATCCAGATTCCCCTCTTGCAGCTCCTTGGCCGCCCGGCGCAGCTCATTGATGGGGCGGATCATCGAGGAATAGATCCAGTAAGTCAGCAGCACCGCGGTAATACAGAGCACCAGACCCAGCGCCAGCAGAATCTGTGAAATCAATTCCCTGGTCTGAGGCAGCAAAACGTCCAGATCTGAGACGATGAAGAAGCTCCCCCGCTGTTGATTTGGAAAGAGGAAATCCTCCTGTTTCAGCAGATATCCTTTGTTGGCGGTGGGAACATAATAGGAGACGGATTTCCAATTCCCGGACCCGTGATACTCCGGCAATGCCTCCTCGGACAGACTGTCCTCGCCTTGGTTTCCCTGATAGAGCAATTGATCTCCCTGCCGAACCATCAAATAGGAGGAGCGCTCCTGCAACTCCTGATTGACAGAATCCAGGTAATCTGCCTGTGTCAGCAATTCCGGGGAATCGCTCGCCACCTGCTGCAGCTTGGAAAAAATATCCCGGGTGTTGGAATCCAGAATGCGGATGGGACTCTGGACCAATTGAACCGCACCGTTTTCCAGGTTGTACATGCGCTCCATCGAGGAATTCTGCTTCCGCAAAATCACGGTTCCAAACACGGTGATCAGCAGGATCGGCAGCAGAATCGTGATAAGAAAAGCCGTCAGCAGACGATCTCTGATCCGCATAACAGGGCCTCCTTTTTTTGTGGTTTCCTTCTATTTTATATCACTTATATCACAATAAATAATCCAGTTGGGAAGATATGGGCGCCCCTCTATTCGGCCCAATTTTCGATTTCCAGATCCGGCACATGCTCAAACTCTCGGACATGATTCGTTACCAAAATCATATTTTCCGCTCTGGCATGGCCAGCAATCAGCATATCCATCGGTCCAATCGGTGTCCCCTTGCTCTGAAGGGAAGCTCTTATCTCACCATATTCCGAAGCCGCTGCAGATCCAAACGGGAGAATACTCAGTGGAGCCAGAAATCGGAGCAACGCCTGTTCATTCCTCACTGGATCAGAGCTGCGCTTCATGCCAAATTCCAGCTCCGCCAGCGTTATAGAAGAGATACATACCCCGCCGTCAAGTTCCTTCTTCAGCCTTTGCAGCACCTTTTCCGGTTTATTCCTCATGACATAGATGCAGATATCGGTATCCAACATATAGGTCATAGGCTCCCTCTCACCTTCTGAAATTCCTGTTCTCTGCCCTCCTCAAAGACATCACTGGTAAATCCTTCCAGGCCCTCCATGAAGGTCTTCCATAGGGACTCCTTCGGCACAAGAATCACTGCATCGCCAAGTTGCTGTACCACGACCTCGTCTACATTAAACCGAAATTTTTTTGGCAACCGAACCGCTTGGCTTCTCCCATTTTCAAAAATCCTTGCAGTTTCCATCCTGCTCACCTCCGGCAACAGTATATACCACGATATATATTTTCTGTCAACCCGTTTTCACTTAATTTCGCGAATCGTAGATCTCACTGGAGTTTTTTGTGAGGCACCTCACCGCAGCGCCTTTTATTTTCCTTGACGGACCATGCCCTCCGGAGTATGATAGAAAGGCGTTTTTCAAATAAGTAGGAGCGTTTTCAAATAAGAAAGGAGTGCGCAAAAGGCCGTTTCTCCGACAGATGAAAAAGTACCGTGCAATTGCGGCGAAATTTTCCCGCTTTTTCGCGCATTCATCACAATAAATTTTGTGCAACCATCACAATATATTTCGCGCATTCATCGCAATATATTTCGCACATTCATCGCAATATATTTCGCACATTCATCGCAATATATTTCGCACATTTATCGCAATATATTTTGAAAGGAGAATTACCATTGAAAAGACTTTTTACCTCTGAATCTGTTACCGAGGGACATCCGGATAAGATCTGCGACCAGATCGCCGACGCCATCCTGGATGAATTACTGAAACAGGATCCCTACAGCCGGGTTGCCTGCGAGACTGCGGTCAATACCGGTCTTGTGCTGGTTTTTGGAGAGATGACCACCAATGGATATGTGGATATCCAGAAAATCGTCCGAGACACCATCCGGGAGATCGGCTACACCTCCTCCGAGGACGGCTTCGACGCGGACACCTGCGCCGTGATCGTATCCCTGGACGAGCAGTCCCCCGACATCGCACTCGGTGTCAACCACGCCTTGGAATCCAAACTTTCTGACACAGAGATGGATACCATCGGCGCAGGTGATCAGGGCATGATGTTCGGCTATGCCACCGACGAGACACCGGAATATATGCCTTATCCCATTTCCTTGGCTCATCAGCTGACCAGACGCCTTGCGAAAGTCCGCAAAGAAGGGATACTCCCCTATCTGAAGCCGGATGGAAAGTCTCAGGTGACTGTGGAATATGATGAAAATAACGTTCCGATCCACATCGATACTGTCGTCCTCTCCACCCAGCATGCCGCGGATGTGAGTCAGGAGCAGATTCACCAGGATGTGAAAAAATATGTCTTGGACCCGGTGCTGCCGAAACATCTCACGGATGAAACTACCCATTACTTTATCAATCCCACCGGGCGCTTTGTCATTGGCGGGCCAAAGGGGGACAGCGGTTTGACCGGGCGCAAAATCATTGTGGACACTTACGGCGGATATGCCCGTCACGGCGGCGGCAGTTTCTCCGGAAAGGACTGCACGAAAGTCGACCGCTCTGCCTCTTACGCTGCTCGTCACGTGGCAAAAAATATCGTGGCGGCCGGCCTGGCCAAACGGTGTGAGATTCAGCTCTCCTATGCGATCGGCGTTGCCCATCCCACTTCTGTAATGGTGGATACCTTTGGAACCGGCGTCCTGGATGACAGAAAGCTCTCGCAAATCGTGCGGGAATGCTTTGATCTGCGGCCTGCCGGCATCATTCAGGCATTGGATCTGCGGCGTCCGATTTATAAGCAGGTCGCCAGTTATGGACACTTTGGAAGAGATGATCTGGACCTTCCCTGGGAGGCGTTGAATAAAGTTGATCTACTGCAGCGCTATCTGCCGGAAAATCTAAAAAGGTAAACTCTCATGCTCCACACAGGGGACACTGCCATGAATGAAAGGCCGCAGATTGCTCCGCTGCGGCCCAGCACCACGTATGAACGAAAGATCACGGATTGCTCCGCTGCGACCCGACACAACGTATGAACGGTCCGGATTTTCTGCGCATCTGCTGCTCTGGTTGCGTCACTTCTCGAGGGGCACGGAGCTTTCACGAGGAGCGCAGAGCTTTCACGAGGAGCGCAGAGCTTTCACGAGGAGCGCAGAGCTTTCACAATGAAAAAAGGGGCGTGAAACAACGCCCCTTCAATTTTATTTTTTCTATTTCAAGATCTCTCTTCCCTGGCTTTTCTCTTTCGCAAGATCCAATGCACCACCAGGAAACCGATCCACCCCGCCAGGATTCCGACCGCAATTCCGCCCAATACATCTGTTGGATAGTGTACATACAGGTAAAGCCTCGAGAACGCAATGAGACAGGAGAGAATCAGTGCAGGGATCCAACTCTTCCGCTTTTCAAAAAACAGAGCCGACACAATCGCAAAGGAAGCGGCGGTATGTCCGGAAGGAAACGAGTAATCTGTGGGCTTGCGGACCAGCAGCACCACGGCGGGATTCAGATCATACGGCCGGATTCGCGCCACCATCGGTTTCAAAATAATATTGCAAAGCACCAGGTCTGCCACCAGGGCGGCTGCCATCACAAAGCCGGTTTTGCGGGTCTTGGGCTGAATCAAATATAATAAAGTACAAAGAATCCAAAAGATACCGGCCTCTCCCAAAAGTGTGATAACCGGCATCACCGTATCCAGAAAGCCGCAGCGCAAATGTTCCTGAATAAAATCCAGGATGAACAATTCATTCAATCACGAAACGCCTCCCTCTTAAACCAACCTTTTCAGCAAAGCACTCGTCAAACCCCAATATATCAAACCACTTTCAAGCGGAATTTCTGCGCCGCACGCCGGTCATCTGCGTTTACCTTCTCGATATCCGCCCCCAGTTCCTGCAGTTTCTTCTCAAACGTCTCATACCCCCGCTCAATATAGTGGATCTGCTTCACCGTGGTGAAACCCTCCGCGATCAGCCCTGCCACGACCAGTGCAGCTCCAGCTCTCAGATCAGGTGCATAAACCGTGGCACCGGTAATCTTCTCTGTGCCATCGATAAAGGCAGTATTGCTCTTGACCCGGATCTGGGCACCCATCTTAAAGAGTTCATCCACGTACATGAAACGGTTCTCAAAAATGCTCTCTGTCACCGTGCTGGTGCCCTCGGAAAGCGCGAGCAGTGTCGTCATCTGGGGCTGCATATCGGTCGGGAAACCAGGATACGGCAGCGTTTTCACCGTAGTGGGACCCAGTCTCCTGGTGGCAACCACGCGGACCGCGTCATCAAACTCCTCCACCTGCGCACCGATCTCAATTAATTTGGCCGTCAGCGACTCTAGATGTTTTGGAATCACATTGCGAATCAGTACATCCCCCCGGGTAGCGGCAGCGGCGAACATAAAGGTCCCCGCTTCGATCTGATCGGGAATAATTGAATACGTGGTGGCGTGGAGTTTTTCCACCCCCTCAATCCGGATCACATCGGTTCCTGCCCCTTTGATATTGGCTCCCATACTGTTGAGAAAATTCGCCACATCCACCACATGCGGCTCCTTGGCCACATTTTCAATGATGGTCCGTCCTTCTGCCATGGAGGCAGCCAGCATAATATTGATGGTGGCGCCTACGCTAACCACGTCCAGATAAATATGGCTGCCGCGCAGATGTTCCGCCTCCACACAGATCATGTCCTGCCCGATGGAAACCTTCGCGCCCAGTGCTTTGAATCCCTTGATATGCTGATCGATGGGACGGCTGCCGATCTTGCAGCCGCCGGGCAGTGCTACCCTGGCCTTCCGGTATTTGCCCAATAGAGCGCCCAGCAGATAGTAGGATGCCCGGATCTGCCGGATGTACTCATTGTCCACATCCAGAGCGTGAATATTTCTGCTGTTGATCTTCACCTCATGAGGATTTGGCCGCTCAATGTGTGCGCCAATCCCCTCTATTGCCTGCAATAAAACATTGATATCCCTTATATTCGGCAAATTATCAACGGTCACCGTCTCATCGGTCATCGTCGCGGCAGCCAGAATCCCAAGAGCAGCGTTCTTGGCACCCGCGATCATGACCTCGCCGACCAGGGGCTTTCCCCCTTTTATGATATATTGCTCCATGTCACACCTCAGATTACCTGATTCTATTCCCAGCATAAAAGGTTTCCGCCCGTTTCCCTCTTTTTCTTAAAAAGGATTTCCTGTAAAAGGAAACCGGGCTCTCCCTTTTCCCGCTGTAACCTATCTCGTCCAAAAAATCTGTGATTTCAATCGCCAGTCCCTTTGTGATTGGCGACGGGAGTCTCATTATATCACCGCGGACTCCCCTTTCCAATACGCTTTTCTGGCTACTTCTATTCTCTCAAGAATCCAATATTTTTTCCCGGCTCCCCTTGTTCTCTCAAGAGCCCAATATTCTTTCCCAGCTCCCCCTGTTCTCTCAAGAGCCCAATATTCTTTCCCGGCTCCCCCTGTCCTCTCAAGAGCCCAATATTCTTTTCAGGTTTGTTTCTACTCTCAAAAATTCTGGAAACAATTCTGAAAAACTCAGGGAGCTTCTCAAAATGCCCCAAAGGGGATCTTCTCGAACTGTCCCAAAAAACGTTTTTGTAAGACATTCCCTTGAGCCCAAGCTCTTGAGGAATTTCTCCAGATATTATTCACACTTATCCTTCTTTGTCCTGAGGCTTTAAGATCTCAATCACCTTATTTTGCAGTAACACGCTGCGCATTTTCAACATGACTTCACTGATGGTCATGTCATCTCCCTCTACGGTGAAATGAGCAAATTTCTCATAGAGTGGACAGCGTTCCTCATACAGATCCATCAATGTCTGTCCCTCTTTCAGTGCCACACCCCGCTGCCTCAGATCACCCAGCCGATAGGCGACGGTCTTGTAAGAGAGTTTCAAGTAGACCACCACACCGATTTCCCGCAGATGCCGCATGGCTTCTTCCTCGTAAACCACGCTGCCGCCCGGCGCAATCACGCAATGATCCACCGCCAGCTGGGAGTGAACCCGGTTCTCAATCGCCAGAAAGCCATCCAGCCCATCCTGTTCAATAATCTCCCGCAGCAATCTCTGCTCTTGTTCCTGAATCAGCAGGTCACCGTCCACGAACCCATAGCCGATATTCTTGGCTAACACTACGCCGACCGTGCTCTTTCCGGAACCAGGCATTCCAATTATGGTTACATTATGATTCATTCTTTTTTTCTCCTTTTTCGCTTTTACGTTTATTTTTACGCACGGAAAATCCAAATGCGCCTAATTCTGATTTCAAATCATAGTACTTACCGTGAGAGTAGACGATGGGATTGGCCTTCTCCAGTGCAAAACGCCCGTCTGCCCCTTCATAGGTGCCGTCCACGCAGCACCTCAAAATCCTCGCGAGAAATAAATCGTGACTCCCCAGCGGAATCACCTGCTCTGTCCTGCAGAGGAGCTGCACCGGGCTCTCCGCGATCCCCGGAATCCCGGTGCCCGTCAGCGAAATAGGGGTCAAGCCCGTTTTTTGAAATTTATCCACATCCCTGCCGGATACCACGCCGCAGTAATCCACCGCCCGGACCATCTCTTTCGTGGTCAGATTCACCACAAAGTTTCCGGTCTCTTTGATGATCTCATGGGAATAGCGATCCGGTCGTAGGGAGATGGAGAGCATCGGCGGATCAGAACAAACCGTACCCGCCCAGGCAACGGTGACGATATTAGGGCGTTCTCCCTCTCTTTTGCAGGTGACCAACACCACCGGCACCGGATAGAGCATGTTGCCGGCTTTCCAATTCAGCCTCTCCACGGGTCTTCTCCCCTCACAGCAGGAATCCGACACTCTGCCAAGCCCGTCCCGCCAGATCTTGATTTCCAATCAGTATCACAAAGATCTCATCCCGCAGTTCATCCTGCAGCCAGGAAATCTGCTCCAGCGTGGCCGCATTCAACAATTGCGCATCCGTGACCAAGAGCACCGCGCCGTGCAGCGCATCCTGCTGATGCTCCAGAGAAATCCGATTACACTTTTCCGCCTGTATTTTTGCCACCTTGGCTGCCCGCACACATCCAGCCGCCCGCATAAACCGCAGCAAATCCATGGCCAGGTGCAGGGTCTCTCCCGGATCCCCGGCGATCCGGAAACATCTGGGCACCTGCCCCGCCTCTATCTGAGTGCAGAGATTCATCAATCTTCCTTTTAACAGGGGACGTGTCTCAAATCCACTGAAATACGCGGCGCAGGGAACCCCGTACAGGGAAAGTACCGGTTCTTCGAATTCCTCCTCCTGCGCTTCCTCTGATTCTTCCGCAAGTGCTTCTGCTGATTCCTCCGCAGGCACTTCCTCTGACTCTTCCGCAAGCGCCTCCTCTGATTCGTCCGCAGGCACTTCTTCTGATTCTTCCGCAGGAGCTTCTGCTGGCTCCTCTCCCGCAGGTGCTTCTTCTGATTCTTCTGCGGGCGCTTCTGCTGATTCGTCCTCTACTATTTCTGTCTCTTCCTCCGTTTTGGGTTCTTCCTCTTGCGTTTCTGGTTCCCCTTCTTTTGGCATCTCGGACTGGCCGTCTTCTACTAATATCTCGGACTGTTCCTCTGATGCGACTTGTTCTTCATATTCCTCTTCGGCGAGAACGTCTGTATTTGTCTCTTGTCCTGGGTAGGAAACAGATCCTTCTTCTACCTCATTCTCTTCGTTTTCGTAAGATACTGCTGTCCCTTCCTCCGCTATCTGAGAATCATGATAAAGCTGCACATCACTGTCATCATAAGTCTGTTCAGCAGGTCCCTCGCCTTCTTCCGCTTTTGAAAGTACCGTTCCCTCATAGTCATAAGAAATCTCTGACTGCTCGCTGTCAGCTATATCCTCGCTTTGAATGTCAAATTGCCCCTGCTCGTACTGCGCATCAAGGTACTCCGCATCCTCATCACTCTGGCCGTCCGTATATTCCGGTTCATAATAATACTGATCAGTACCCTCTGCGTCATATTGATACTGCTCATCAGCGTTTTCTTGATATTCCTGTCCAGTGGCAGGCTCCGGATGGTCCTGTCCCTCATAATCATACGAATCCGGTGCTGTCTGATCACCGTATACTTCGTCGGAATTTTCAGTATATTCTTCGTCCATACCGTCTCTGTCATAGGCGTCCTGATACGCTGGTTCCTGGTATTCTTCTTGATCCCCTTCTTCCTGGTAATCTACTTCCTGATAATTCGAGTCCTGATATTGAGGCTCCTGGTTATCTGCCTCCTGATAATTCAAATCCTGATATTGAGGCTCCTGATAATCTGCCTCCTGATACTCTGACTCCGGATATTCCGCATCCTGATACTCTGTGCCTTGATACTTGTCATCTCCCTCTCCGGAAGTCTCCTGATAGGAGTCATCCTGATTCATTTCGGCAGAGGACTCCGAATAAGAATCTCCCTGCTCCGCATCCCCAGAAGACTCCTGATAATCACCGCTTTGCTCCGCATCCCCGGAAGACTCCTCCGATTCCTGCTGATTCTTCCCTAGGTGATAATCCCGCAGCGTCCTAGCCTTCTCGACAATCGGTCCGGAACCAAACCAGAGAATAATCTTCTCGCACTCATCCACACAGGCATCCACATTGCCCATGCGATGATACACCTTTGCCAGCTCAAACGCCCAGCGCTCCGAAAACGTATCTTGATTGATTCGCTCCAGAATCTTGGCTAATTCCTCATAGTCCGCGCCTTCCCGTTTGCGAATCCGATATTCCAGAATATAGCGGTCCGTACTGTCAGAATCGCTTTGCAGGAAGATATCATAATAATAGTGGGCTTCCTCCATTCGATTCAATTTCAAGCAGACATAAATCAATTGCACCAGAATTCTCTTGGAAGAAGAACGCTCTCGCACCTCAACCAGCCATTTCAAAGCATCCTCATACTGTCCGACCTTAATGCAAATATCCGCAATGGCTATCATGTCGTAGGTGTTTTTTACAAAACGTTCATCCAAACTCATGGCAAGTTCATATGCCTCGTCGTAATTTCCTCTGTCCTTCTTCTCATGCATCTGCATAAGAATCTCGTTGGCTCGCCCTCTCGTCATAAGAGTTTCCCTCCTGATTGCATACTCGTATCAGTTATTTTACCACCCCGGACAAAGTAAGACAAGAAAATCTTTTTTTAGCAAAAATCAGCCCCCGCACATCCGCAAAATTCAGATGCGCAGGGGCAAATTAGGTGCAAAAAAGCTCTCA
>CAZROZ010000014.1:0-16452 GCA_964601745.1 uncultured Lachnospiraceae bacterium
GCTTTCTATCTGGCAGCCGAATGTATCAATGCTTTTTCTGTTGCCGTGAAGCTGGGGCAGGAGGAAATCGATTACTCGAATGAAATGATGAAGATGACATTGGAATGGCTTGGCAACATGAACTGCCTGATACCTTCATGGTATAAGAGTCCTTGACCAGAGATCACCCCTTTGACCAGAGATCACTCCCTTTTTATCATTTGATACCCTGGAATTCAAGTTCAATAATTTATGGGATAGAATCCCTCCCCCATCACTTCCCTGGCATCCATCACAATGAGAAAGGCATTCGGATCCAGCTGAGCTGTGATTTCTTTTATTTTTACGATCTCTTTCTTCGAGACGACGCAGCACAGCATCCTGCGGCTTTCATTCGAATACATTCCCACGGCATCGAGACCTGTGACGCCTCGGTTTAATTTCTTCATAATCTCCTCGGCAATGGCGTTGGCATGGTCAGAAATAATATAGGCAACCCGGGCGGATTTTGGACCTTCTATGATCCAGTCAGACACCTTGCTGCTGATGAAAATGGAGAGCATGGCGTAACAGGCGCTCTGCAGGCTAAATACTACCGCACTCAGGACTACTATGATCCCATCCACAAGGAACAGCAGATGCACTGGAGAATAAGCGCGTAGGCGTTCGTGGAGCACGATCCCCAGCAAATCTGTTCCCCCGGTGGACGTATCTGCCGCAAAAACCAAGCCGACCCCGAATCCCATCAGGATACCGCCCAATACAGCACCCATCAGCAGATCCATCTCCGGCAGCAGAGTCACAGGCAGCACCATCATCCACCCGGTAAAGCAGAGATTTGCCAGGAAAGAGCGGACTAGAAATGCCCTGCCCCGCCAGCGCAGTGCCAGCAAAAACAGTGGAATATTGATCCCAAAATTGATCAGCCAGACTGGAATCCGGTCGCCGCTCCAGGCTTTCAGCACAATCGCCAGACCGGACACGCCGCCAGGTACCAGACCCATCGGATCAAAAATCATATTAATCGAAAGACCCATGGCAAAAGTGCCCAGCACAATGCGCCAGGCCTTCTGCCACAGGTCTTTTCTGATTTGCGTCATTTGAAGTTTCCTCCTGCCCGTTTCACTCTGATAATCAAGACATTATTTTTCGATGCGAACTTCTCCTCCCAATTGCTCTTTCACCAAGCCCAATAATTCCCCGGCAAAACCCAATCGCTCTTCCACAAAATCCAACCGTTCTTCGACAAAACCCGATAATTCTTCCATGAAATCAAATCGTTCCATCACAAAATCCCATTAAAATCACTCGTCACTGTCATCGGAGCCCAGCACGATTTGTACTTCAACCTGATTTGGAAGTGTGGACACCACTTCATAGAGAGGATCATGGAAATAGCGCTTCAAGGCGGTACCAGTGCCTTTCTCCTTCACATAGATTCTGGTTCTGTCGATGTATCCCTCCTCGTAATTCCCCACATTCATGACATAGTAGCCTTCTTTCTCCAGTCGCTCCTTGCAGCGTGCCGCCAGCCCCGTCACGTTCGTCCCATTTAATATCTGAATGATCAGGGTCTGGTCATCCACCTCCAGGATTTCCTGGTACTGCTCCTGCGTCACAGTATAGGCCTCATTCTCCTGCAATCCTTTTAGGAACGTCTTCGTCTTTTTCGACACCGTGGCGACACCGTCTTTTTCCTTCACCGGCAATTCGTGCAGATAGATGAGGGACGGGCTGATCTGGGCAAAGCCGGAGGCATAGCTCATCTTCCGGTCAAGGCTCAGATTCGAGTGGGAATTATAGTAATACAGCTGGAAAAAGCGCTCCGCATCCTCCGTGGAATTGATGCTGGTGATCTTCCCGATCAGGTACTCGGAAGGGGCGTGATCCTGAAAAAGCTGGTCGTAAAAAGATTCCCCCATGGCGGTGTAGCAGGTGACCTTGCACTCGGTCCATTCCTGCAGCGCGATACAAAGATACTGATACAGGAGATCTCCAGAGAACAGATCGCACAGCTGCTGCAGGGAAATCTGATCGCTCAATTCACTTCCCCTGGGAAGCTCCACCAGACCGCTTGCCACACCGCTTCGAATCGCAGAAGGCGTATCTCCATACAGATTCATGGGAATGGCGACATAGTCCAGATTGTGGGTCTCGTTTTGAAAAAGTTCCAGCAAAAGATCTTGTACTTTTCCGTCATCTCCTACCTTGCAGATCAGGTTGACACTGAGTATCGGGGCACTGGCATCGGCGACAATGAATTCAGCACGTTCCTAGTCGGAATCTGACAAATCCACGGTCTTGACGTCAAAGAACTCCTTTACTTTGCCGTACGCGGTTCTCCCGGTCCAGATCGCGATAATCAGAGCAATTCCCCAGAATAGAATCTCCCCGTACATGTGCATCAGCTGTTTTGCCGATCTTCTGCTTCTGACTTTTCTTCGTCTCTTTGCGCTCATGGATGCCGCCTCCCCTTTCAATGGAACTTTAAAGAGAGTATATCACACTTTTATCCCGGTATACAATGATGTCAAAGTAAATTTCCATGCTCCATATGGGACACCACCATGAATGAAAGCCCACGGATTGCTCCGCTGTCCAAATCAAGATTGATTTTAAGAAAACGCCGCGAATACCTGCATTTTACAACCTTCCTGCCATCTGCTATACTTACGAAAATCACAAAATCAAGGGCAACACCGCTGCCTGCGCTGCCTGCGGACTTTCCTCCATGGTGCTAACATCAGAATATACAAAGGAGTTACGATGAATCAACGTACTGTACTTGTCACCGGGGCTTCCCGGGGGATCGGCAAAGCGATCGCGCTGAAATTTGCCGCCGAGGGCTATCAGGTGTGCATCACCTGCAAGAACAATTCCGCTCTGCTGCGGGAGACTGCGAAGGAGCTCAACGCCTGCGCCCGTTCCCGGGGCTGGCGCACAAATTGTCTGCCTCTTGTCGCGGATGCCGGCGAAGTAGCCTCCGTGAGCGAAGTTTTCTCTCAGATTCAGACGCAGTTCGGCCACCTGGATGTGCTGATCCTCAATGCCGGGATTTCTAAAGTCGGCCTTCTGACAGACCTGACTCTCCCCGCATGGAATGAATTGCTCACCACCAATCTGACCTCCGCTTTCCTGGCAGCTCGGGCGGCGATTCCGGGTATGCTCTCCAGGCAGAAGGGAAAGATCATCGCCATCTCCTCGGTCTGGGGGCTGGCCGGTGCCTCCTGTGAAGTAGCTTACTCTGCCTCCAAGGGCGGCTTAAACGCCTTCGTCAAAGCGCTGGCAAAAGAGCTGGCACCCAGCGACATACAAGTAAATGCCATCGCCTGCGGACTCATCGATACAGAAATGAACGGGCATCTCTCCCCAGAGGAGATCGCCGCTCTGTGTGAGACGATCCCTGCCGGGCGAATGGGCAGGCCAGAGGAAGTCGCGGAATTGGCATTCTTTCTGGCGAACGCGCCTTCCTATCTCACCGGGCAGATCATCGGTCTGGACGGAGGCTGGGTGAGCTGAGGAATTTCCCCGATTTTCCTCCGTCTTTTGGCATCATTTCCATATGTGGGCTTCCATGTCTCACATGTGGCGCGGTACCCGTTTCCTGCGCCCTGCCTGGAATTCAATCCCACACCTTCCTGGCGGCCTCCTCCTCAAATTGCTTTGAGTATAGACGGTAATAATAGCCATGCCGCCTCAGCAATTCCAGGTGAGTACCCTGCTCTATGATTTTCCCGTCTTTCACCACCAGAATCACATCCGCCCGGCGAATGGTGGAGAGCCGATGCGCCACAACAAAAGAAGTGTGATGGGCGAGAATGTCATCCGTCGCTTTCTGAATCAGCTGCTCCGTGTAGGTATCGATGGAGGAAGTCGCCTCGTCCAGCACGAAAAGGGCTGGTTCCCGAATAATGGCGCGGGCAAAAGAAATCAACTGCTTCTCGCCGGTAGAGAGCAGTGCGCCGCTCTCTCCCACGTAACTGTCATATCCATCCCGCAGATTCTCCGCCACCTCGTTCACATGGACCTGTTTCGCCGCGGCCTCCACTTCCTGGTCCGTCGCGGAGAGTTTCCCGTAACGGATATTATCCCGGATCGTGCCGGAGAAGAGATGGGGATTCTGCAGCACATAGCCGATCTGGCTGTGCAACCACAACACGGACCGCTCCCGTACATCCACGCCGTCCATGAGAATGCGTCCCTTCGTCGGCTCAAAAAACCGGCATACCAGATTCACCAGAGTAGATTTGCCGGCACCGGTTTCACCCACAATCGCCACATTGGTTCCCGCCGGCACATCCAGATTAAAATGCTCCAGCACATACTCTTTTCCATCCGGATAGCGAAAAGAGACATCCTCAAACGTCACATGTCCTTTCACTTTCTCCCAGTTCTCCTCTTTGGGGGAAAAGGTATCTCCGTATTTCTCCCGCACTTCCTCGCTCTCCGTGATCCCGGCGGGCTGATCCAGCAGATCCATGATCCGCTCGATGCTGGCCTGCCCGGAGATCAATTCTGCCAGCACCCTTGCCATAGACTGAATCGGCTCAAAGATTTCCAGGGCGAAAGAGATGAAAATAGACAGTGTACCGAGTCTCATCGCATTTTCTTCCACGAGATATCCGCCCTTCGCCAGCACATAAGCAGCAGATAGGGAACTGCAAAGGAGAATCAGCGGGATATAAATCGCGTTTAATTTTGCTGCCTGACATCCCGCGCGGTGCATCCGGTTGGTGAGCGCTCGAAACGATGCCGCATTTGCCTCTTCCGTCACCAAGGTCTTGGTCGTCTTTACGCCGGTGATGCTCTCGTTATAAGCTCCTGTGATTTCCCCATTGATCTTCCGCATTTCCCGATTCCAATGCAGGATATGATTCTGAAAATACACCGTCAGCAGCGCCAGCGCAGGCACCACCAGGGCAACGATCGCCGCCAGGTCCGGCCGCATCAAAAACATGACCACAAACACAGATGCCACATAGACCAGTGCCCACAGAAAATCCACCAGACTCCAGGCGAGGATGCCGGAGATTCGCGAAGTATCACTCATGATACGGGCATGAATATAGCCCACCGGCGTGGTGTTAAAATAGGAAAGGGAGAGTGTCTGCAAGTGCAGAAACTGCGCCCGCTTCAGATCTTTTCCCACATTCATTTCCACTACCGTTGCCGCTCGGATCGCCACGAAGGAAAGTACGGCCTGAATCACTACCACCGCCATGTACGCAAGGGTAAAAGGACCGATTCCCTCAATCGTCACCGGCGTGATAAAATGATCGATGGCATAGCTCTGAAAAAAGGGATCTGCCATATCCGACAGAACCATCAGCAGATTCAGTGCCACATTGATCATCAAATACTTTCGATATGGTTTGAGGAAAGGCAGCATCCTGGCCCAGATAGCGAGGGAAAATGGCTTCTTATATTCCTGTTCTTCATAGTCCGGCATCTGGATCCCCTCCCTCCAGCAGAACACGGTCGTCCTGATTCATCTGGATCTCGTAGATTTTCCGATATAGCCCCTCCTGGGACACCAATTCCTCATGGGTTCCCTTCTGTGCGACGCGGCCTTTTTGCAGTACCATAATCTGCTCCGCCCCCATCAGGGAGGTGATTCGGTGAGAGATCAGGATAATCGTGGTATCTCTGCGAAATTTTCGAAGCTGCATGCGAATCTGTAGATCTGTCTCCGCGTCTACAGCAGAGAGGGAATCATCAAAAATCATAATCGGCGTATGCATCAACACCATGCGGGCGATGGCGACTCTCTGGCGCTGTCCGCCGGATAAAGTCACTCCCTGCTCCCCCACCAGCGTGTCATAGCCGTCCGGGAAGGACAAAATCGTGTCATCCACGCAGGCAATGCGGGCGGCTTCCCGGATTTCTTCCATAGTGGCGTCCGGCTTTCCCATGGCGATATTTTCCCGGATCGTGCGGGAAAATAAAAATGGTTCCTGCAGCACAATACCCACATGAGAGCGGATCCAGTCCTTGGAAAGACAAGAAAGCGGCACACCGCCCAGGGTGATCTCCCCCTGTCCCGGCGCGATCTCATACAGCTGATCCAGCAACTGCACCAGGGTAGATTTGCCACTGCCGGTGCCGCCCAGAATGCCCAGCATGGTTCCCTCCGGCACCGTGAAAGTGAGATCCTGACACACCGGATGAATGCCGTCATAGGAAAAATTCACATGGGAAAAAGCGATTTCCCCGGGATGAGCGGGAGGCGTCTCAACCGCATCCCCCGGCTCTTCCGGCACCGCGTCCAGAATATAATTCACCCGGTCGAAAGAAACACCAGCTTTGCTCATCTCGGCAAGGATCTCCCCCAGCTCCCGGAGCGGCCAGACCATATTCAAATTGTAGGAGGCAAAGGCGACAAATTCTCCCACCAGCAATTCGCCCCGGACCGCTGCCACGGAGCCCAGCACGATCACAATCACAACCTGCAGCCTGGTGAGAAAGGCTCCCGCTGCCGCCCAGTACACGCCGTTAAGAGTGCCCAAACGGACCGACAAATCGGTATACCGCTGATTTTTCACATCGAAGCGGTCCACCTCATGCTGTTCCCTGCCGAAAGCCCGCACCACCCGGACACCCGTCGCATTTTCCTGTACCAGCGTCGACAATTCTCCCTCTGCTTCATCTGCCGCTTGAAAGCGTTTTGCGATCAGCCGAGAAAAGATGCAGGTAGATGCTACCACGAAGGGAAGGAACACCATCTCAATCATGGACAGGCGCGGGCTCATGCGCCACATCATCCAGAAAGAGACTGTGATTAACAAAACAGTGCGAACCACCTCCAGTAATTGGTTTACAGTAAAATTTCGAATGACCTCCAGGTCGGAAGTACACCGCTGTATGATGTCTCCGGTCTGGTTCTGTTCGTGCCAGCGCATGGGGAGCCGCTGTACATGGGCAAATAGGGTATTGCGCATCTGCCTGGCGTAACATTCTCCCGCAGCGGCAGAATAGTATCTGCTGATGAAAGTGCACAAGCCGGACACCGCATAAATGCCCACAATCAGGGCGGCAATCCGCCACAGATGGGCGCGCAGAAACGCCGCGTCTCCCATCTGGCTGATCACGAAAGCCAGAGCTGCCGGCAGCTTGCTCTCCTTTCCTCCCAGAACAGCGTCAATGGTGTACCGGAACACCTGCGGCGTATAGGAATTCAATAATATCATCAATAAAGAAGCAACCGCGGCGGCGAAAAAGTACCGCCTGCTGCCTCTGGAAAAGCGCCAGATTAACGACCATTTTCCTCTCTTTTTTGTCATAAACTTTCCTCTCTTTAAAATGATTCACTCTCGCATCAGATATCGAACGGGTACCTCTTTCGTAAGCCAGACGCCATTTGCCGACAGGTAAAAATCATATCCGTCTTTTGCCATCTGTCCGGACGCGATGCGATATACGACCGCCTTCCCGTGTCTGGTCCCCACCTTGACCGCTGTTTCATAATCCGAAGACAAATGTACGTACAATCTGGACTTTGGCAAGAGACCCTGCTTCTCGATGGAAGAGACATACTTTTCGCCGGTGCCATGGAAGAGAGACTCCGGCGGCACGGCTTTTTGCAGCTCCACGTCAACCGGAATCGAATGGCCCTGATTCGCCCGGATCAGCGTCTTATCCCCATTAAAAGAATATCGCTGCTTTTCATCCTCGGCGACAATCTGTTCCAGCATCGCTCTGTCAAAAGGACGCGTTTTCGCTATGCCGGCAATCAATTTGTCCACATCCGCCCATCCGTGTTCATCCAGAGTGATACCGATGGTTTCTGGCTTGTGGCGAAGGATAAGACTGATAAACTTACTGGTTTCTCTCAGTGACATCGCTTCCATACTCTCTTTCTCTGATCAAGTCCTTAATCACTTCTCCCGCGAGAATCAAGCCCGCAGCCGCCGGCACGAAGGCGTTGCTCCCGGGGACCTGTCTGCGGGAGGACTTCCCTTTCGCCGCATCCGGATCTTTCCCCGTATCGGCTTCCTCCTCCTGGTTTTCCTCTGTCTGCGCATATTCTATTGGTTTTAGCGGCACTTCCTTGGAATAGACGACTTTTAAATTTGGGATCCCCCGCCGTCTCAATTCCCGTCGCATCACCTTTGCCAGGGGGCAGACAGACGTATCGTATATGTCCGCCACTTCCAGGGCAGTGGGATCCATCTTGTTGCCAGCCCCCATGGCACTGATGATGGGCGTCCCGGCCTGATGGGCATTCACCACCAGGGCGATTTTCCCCGTCACCGTGTCAATGGCGTCGATAATATAGTCATAGATCGAGAAATCAAAAAGTGCCGCGGTCTTTGGCGTGTAGAAGACCTTGTAAGTCCGCACTTTCGCTTCGGGATTGATGTCCAGGATCCGGTCAGCGGCGACGTCCACTTTATAAGCACCCAATGTCAGATGTGTGGCAATGATTTGGCGATTCAGGTTACTGAGACAGACTTTATCATCATCGATCAAGTCCAGGGCACCGATGCCGGAGCGAGCCAGCGCTTCCACAGCGTATCCACCCACGCCGCCTATGCCAAATACTGCCACTTTGCTCTCCCGCAACCGCGCCATGGCTTCTCTGCCAAATAACATCTCTGTTCTTGAAAATTGTGTTTCCATCTCTTTTTGCGTCCTTCTCTCACGAATTGAGGTTCTACTCCTGGAAAGGGTGTCCCGTGTCTTCATTCTCTCAGGAAAATTTCAGACAGCAGTCTCAGCAGGCTTCCTCCCTTTTCACGTTCCCCACTGCAGTCACGATGTGGTATCCAGCCGCTTTCACCCGCTGCTCCAGACAAGTTCTGCACTGCGCGGACTCTTCCCCGATACAGATTTTATTATCGTAGAGCTGATACAATCGACGCACCAAAACCGGGGAAAGATTGGGCATCAGCACGTTGGCACCTGCCTTTAGTCCCATCTCCCGCCCACTTGGATGGATGGTCCCCAAAGCCGTGGTGGAAGGAATCAGCGCCCAGGGAAACATCAGCCGCAAGATCGAGAGCAGCCGCAGGGTGAGACGTAAGGAACCGCTTTCAAATGCCGCAAAAGGCGTGTCCTTGTGGGGAATAAAAGGCCCGATGCCGATCATGTCCGGCTGCAATTCCTGCAGAAATCGCAGATCCGTGATCAGATTCTCTGTGGTCTGATAGGGGGAGCCCACCATGAATCCGGCGCCTACCTGATACCCGATTTCCTTCAAATCAAAGAGACACCGCTTGCGGTTGGCAAGACTGAGAGACGCGGGGTGTAGCTTTTGATAATGGCATTCGTCCGCTGTCTCGTGCCGCAGCAGGTAGCGATTAGCACCGGCATCGTAATAGGCCTGGTAACTCTCCCTGGATTTTTCTCCAATAGAAAGCGTGATGGCACAGTCCGGGTATTTCACTCGGATGGCAGACACAATCTCGCAGATCCTGTCATCTGTGAAGTAGGAATCCTCCCCACTCTGCAGCACGAAGGTCCGGTAGCCCAGGGCATATCCCTCCTCACAGCAGTCCATGATCTCTTCTTTTGTGAGGCGGTAGCGTTCCGCTGCCGTATTTCCCGCCCGAATGCCGCAGTAATAGCAATTATTTTTGCAATAATTGGAAAATTCAATCAAGCCCCGGATGTAGACCTGATCGCCGTATACCTGCCGGCGCCTGCGATCCGCAGCACTGGAAAGTGCATCTCCGGCTTCCTCGCAGCGAATCAGCGCGGAAAGTGCGTCATCCGGCAAATCCCGCTTCTCGGAAAGTTCTTCTATGAGATCCAAATATTCCATTTTCCTCTCCACACTTCACTTCTCAAAATTTCAAAGCATCTTCTGCCGATACCTTTGACAGCCTGTCCCGTGATTTATTAATTTTATTGATACCTGCCATTGCACTGACATACTATGCTGATTTATATAGATCCGCCAGCCTGATGGATGACCGCCTTAGATTACTCCTCCCCGGAAAAAGTTGCAATCTTTTTCCCGGTTCGGACCATGCCGCATCGGGACGACGGTTTGCTGTAGCAGAGTATTTGAGGATTGTTATCCCTGCCCTTGTATGCTATGATACTCGGCGCAAAATAAAAAAAACGACTGAAGATAGAAAAAGTGACTGAAGATAGAAAAGGGAGAAAATTGCATATTTTTAGAAAATAGATTCTTATTTTTTTGCTCCTCATCGCAGGCGCTTGCCTCTTTTCAATGACGAAAAAGAACGCCAGAGCAAGCGAAACAGAAGAAAGTGAGGAGAAAAAAGAAGCCGGGGAACTCACCGGCACCATCCGCTGCTCAGAAGGGTCTTCCGGTGTTCTGACTGATAAAAAAGAAACCACCTATATCAAGATTTCCGAGGGAGGGAGCGTCACCAACTCTGCAAAAAAAGGAATTGCTTCCCTCTACGTGATATTCGATCGGCCCTGCCGCAGATGGAGCGTCTCCGATGGAACCAGCGAAATAGAGCAGGGAAAAGAAGGGTTCCTCCATGCCTACGTGAATGTGACAGAGGCCTTCAAGAAAACACAAAAAGAACTGACTTTGTCCTTTCCAAAGGGCTGCTCCCTGGCAGAGATACACCTATTTGGGACAGGGAGTGTGCCTGACTGGGTCCAGATTTGGCAGCCTCCCTGCGAGAAGGCGGATTTGGCTCTCTTTTCCACCCACATCGATGACGAGCAGTTATTTTTTGCCGGCGTGCTCCCTTATTACGCGGGAGAGCAGGGGCTCGCCGTGCAGGTGATTTATTTCACAGACCCCTTTTCGTACCACGATCGCCCACATGAACAGCTAAACGGTCTCTGGACCGTGGGCGTGCGTCATTATCCCGTCTGCGGCCCCTTTCCCGATGCCTATTCGGAGACAGCCGCCGATGCCTATGCCCAGCAGGAACGCTATGGCTACAGCAAGGAGGACATGGTTCGTTTTCAGGTAGAGAATCTGCGCCGCTTTCAGCCCCACGTGGTGATTGGCCATGACAAAAATGGCGAATACGGCCATGGACAGCACCGCGTCAACAGCGAAACGCTGCGGGAAGCGCTGGATCTGGCCGCCGATGCCTCTTACGATCCCGACTCCGCCTCAAAATACGGCATCTGGGATACTCCCAAGGCATATTTTCACTTGTGGCCTGAAAATCAGATCGTCATGGATTGGGATCTTCCGCTTGACGCTTTTGATGGGAAGACAGCATTTCAGGTCACCCAGGAGGGCTTCCTGTGTCACGCATCCCAGCAGTGGACCTGGTTTCGACGCTGGATCTTCGGGCGGGAGGGCAATATCACCCGGGCGGATCAGATCAGAAGTTACTCCCCCTGCCAGTACGGACTCTACCGGTCTACCGTGGGACCAGATGAAGCGGGCGGGGATTTCTTTGAGCACATCCCCCTCTCCTATGCGGAACTGGCGGAGGAAGAGCGACAGAAAATTCTGGAGGAGCAGCGCCGGGCGGAGGAGGAATCTCGCCGGGTCGAAGAGGAAAGCCGCCGGGAAGAGGAAGCAAGACTGGCGGAGGAACAAAGACGCTTGGAAGAAGAAGCGAGACAGGCCGAAGAGCAACAACGTCTGGAAGAGGAAGCAAGACTGGCAGAGGAACAACGACTGCAAAAGAAAAGAACTGCCGTCCTCCTGCTCCTCTTCGCGGGAATTTTGGCAGTTCTTCTGATGTTTAATTTTATTGTGAGGAAAAAGCAAAAGTAATTGTAAACCTCTTTTGTGTTCAAGAATAAAGTCGATTGAAAGGAGGGAGGCAGATGGAGCATCTGAATTTTACCCTGGTCATCCCCTCTCTGGATCCGGATGACAGACTCCCCGCCACCATCCACGCAGCTATCGATGCCGGAGTGGATGATATTTTGCTGGTGGATGACGGCAGCAGCCCGGAAAACCGCCATTATTTTGAGGAACTATCCGCCCTTCCCCAAGTGACTCTGCTGACACACCCGGTCAATCAGGGAAAAGGCGCCGCACTGAAAACGGCTTTTTCCTATTTTCTGGAGAATCGCACCGATCGCATCGGGGTGGTGACGGCGGATGGGGACGGACAGCACAGGACAAAGGACATCCTCGCCTGCGCCAGGGAAATGGAAAACGATCCGCCTGCTGTGATCCTGGGCTGCCGGGATTTTTCCAGGGAGGAGGTGCCCTGGCGGAGTCGCTTTGGCAATCGGTGCACTTCCCTGGTATTCAAGCTCTTTTTCAGTATGAATCTCTCTGACACCCAGACCGGCCTTCGCGCCATCCCGAAAGAATTCCTGCCGGAGCTGCTTCGCACGAAAGGAACGCGGTTTGAGTATGAGACCAACATGCTGATTCTCCTGGGAGAGAAGAAAATCCCCTTTCGGGAAATAAAAATCGAGACTATATATTTTGACGACAATCGCGCCTCCCACTTTCGACCGGTACAAGACTCTCTGCGAGTTTACAGCTTGATTTTGAAATACACCGCCAGCGGACTGTGCTCGTCTGTCATTGATCTGGTTCTCTTTTTCCTGCTGGGCGCGATGGTATTTCGCAGCGATTCCTCCCTGGATGTATTTTTGACCACCATCTGTTCCAGATTTATCTCCTCGTTGACGAATTTTATCATCAACCGGAATGTGGTCTTCGCCAGCAAGAAGAAGATCCTCCCCACCATTGCCCGGTTTTCGTGCCTGGCTGTGCCCGTGGCGCTGACCTCGTGGGCAAGCGTCTACCTTTTGTCCCATGTGCTCGGAATCCGCAACGCTTTCCTGCGCACCTTGATCAAGATGCCGGTTGATTTCGTTCTCTTTCTGATCGGCTTCCGGGTGCAGCGCAAATGGGTTTTTGCTGAAAAATCATGATGTGAGGTGAGAAAATGGAAAATCCCAAGAAGCGGGGACTTCGCCCTGCCGTCGTCATCCGGCGCATCCTGCTCTCTGTCTTCACCATACTCTTTGTCTTTCTCGCTGGCGTGATCGCCCTGCTCAATACCATCGCCAAGGGTCCCAGTGAAACCATCCGGGATTTGCTGGTATTGTCCGCCACCCAGGCCAGCGCCACCAAATGGGTGCCGGGTCTTTTCCTGGGGCAGGAGACTGTGGACGAAATCGTGGCGAAAAGCGAGCAGGTCCAGGAGGACATCCTTCCCATGGGGGATCTCGCTGCTTCCGGTGAGGAGGAATGGCAGCAGGAGGAGCAGAAAGAAGACTGGGAAAATGCCATCGACGGCATGATTTACAAAACATACCATGGTTCCACCTTTACCGCCTATCTTCTGTTGGTAAGAGACCCCGGACGGGTGTATGTGGGTGCCTCCAGCGATTACCACAGCGGCCAGATCGGCGCTCGCATCTTTGACATTGTGAAACGGGACGGTGCCATCGCCGCTATCAACGGAGGAGAATTCGCAGACGTGGGCGGCCAGGGAACCGGAGACAATCCCATTGGCCTGACCTATGCAAAAGGCAAGTGTGTCTGGGACGATGGGACCACCCGCACCTTCCTGGGCTTTGACCAGGACAATATCCTTCACGTCAGGGATTCCATGACCCGTGCCCAGGCGGATCAGCTGGGCATTCGGGATGGGGTTTCCTTTCAAAATGGCAATACTCTGATCACCAATGACGGAGAAAACGTGACCCTCTATTATGCGGAGGGCAACGTGGGACTGGCGCAGCGCACCGCCATCGGGCAGCGAAAAGACGGCACTGTCATCCTAGTGGTCACGGACGGCCGCACTGCCAGCAGCCTTGGCGCCACCCGCAATGACATCATTGACCTGCTCCTCTCAGAGGGAGCAGTGGAAGCCGGCATGCTGGACGGCGGTTCCTCCGCCATGATGTACTATGAGGATTACTACACCAAGTACGGGATTGACGAGAGCACCCTGGATGAATATCAGCTGCAGGGCTTGACCAACCGCTACAAGGCTTTCACCAAACCACGCCACATTCCGACCTATTTCCTGGTGGCGCCGGAGAATTGAGGGGAGGGATGCGACATGGCAAAAGACAAGACGGCAAAGCGGCACATTTCTATCTTTTATGTGGTCTATTTCACCCTCCTGATTCTGGCTGCGATTCTGATCGCGACAGCCTGCGGATATTTGAGAAATCTGCTGGCTGAATATGAGGCGGCTCAGCCAAAATATCTGGCGGAGGATGTTTTTGACGAATACTTTTCACCCATCGACTACGACCGGCTTCTCTTAGATGCCCAGTACCAAGCCGGCTTAGCGGATCGGGAGGAGATTCAGGACTATCTGACTGCCCAGATTGCGGGGGAGGAATTGACTTTCTCCCAGGGGTCTTCTGCGCAAGACGATTCGGTTCGGTACATTGTCAAGGCAGGCAGCAAATTAGTGGGTGCCATCAATCTCAAAATCTCAGATAAAGTCACAGAGCATGGCTTTCCCACCTACACCCTCTCCTCTCTGGAACTGGCGTTAAATGCTGCCTCCATTCCAGGTGGCGAGTTGATTTTCCGTGCTCCGGCGGACTACACCGTCGCACTGGACGACACGGTACTGACAGAAGATCTGATCACTTCCACATATACCGACACTGAGGCGCTCTCCTTCTATCCGGCAGGTGTGACCGGTGTAGAATATGTGAGCTATACTGTTCCCGGTCTGACGGAATTGCCGAGAGAAGTCTCAGTCCAGAGTCCGGCGGGAGACAGTGCCCCCTTCTCGTATGATGAGGCATCTCATGTCTATACCGCCGATATCGCCTACAGTGAATCCCTGTCAGATCAATACGGCACGTTTGTCACGCAGGCGATGGAGGGATATGCCGCGTATATGCAGCGGGTGCCTGGCGTTAATTTCCGCTCGATCCGCGACTATTTTGATCCGGATTCTCCCCTGTACTCCGCGATTTACGCGGCTGGAAATGACCTGTGGATGGTGATGAAACCGGATCGAAATGAGTTTGAGGATCTGGTCCTGGAACAGTTTTATCCCTTCTCTGAGGACGTTTTCTCCTGCCACATTTCCTTCACCCAGGTACTCTTTCGCGGCGGTGCCCGGACGCCGGACGTGATCGATATGGTGGTCTTCCTGCGAAAGACGAAGGACGGTTTTCGGATTTATGAATGGCACACTGCGAGTGAGAATTCGTGAGAATCTCTTGGTTATTGCTGTTCAAGATGGAGGGAAGCTTTCCTGCGCCACAAGCAGTGCACCACCAGGAGTGAAAGCCTCGAATTGGGATAAAACAAAACGAAAGAACTGCGATTTGATCGAAAGAACAAAAAAAAGAGGTACGATCCTTTTAACAGGAATCGCACCTCTTTCTTTTTTGACAAACAATAAGACATTCTGCGATATCTAGCAGCCGTTATGTCTCATGCGTGTTTCCATTTGATATCTTGCTCTTTACACACAGAAAATCATGTGTCTCCATCAGATATCATACTTTTTGCACACAGGAGCATGCGCCTCGAAGGAAGCCTGGTCAAACCAAATCAAGTTGTTTCCGCTGGCCTTGTCGAACAGCTGAATCAAACCGGGTTCGGTAGAGAAGCGAACCGTAGCGCCCATGGAGACGTCTGTCTTCAGATTGACAGTGGGAATCACCATGACCACCTCATCGTTGCCGGAGCGAGCATGCAGGTTTACCTCGCTGCCCAGCATCTCATTGACCTCAACTTTTGCTTCCAATTCGCCCCCATCCACAGTGATGTGCTGGGGTCTGATGCCCGCAATGATATCGCAGGGGGCTTGTCCGTTCTGTTTCAATGCCTTTTGCTGGAAGTCATTCAGGCGGAATTTGGCGTCCCGGATCTTGGCGTAATACACGCCGTCCTCCAGGAGCAGCCGGCATCCATCGAAGAAATTCATGACCGGCATTCCGATGAAACCTGCCACAAACAGATTCACCGGCTTGTCAAAGACTTCATTCGGCGCACCGATTTGATTGACGATCCCGTCCTTCATGATCACGATGCGGTCTCCCAGCGTCATGGCTTCGGTCTGATCATGGGTCACATACATAAACGTGGTGCTGATACGCTGACGCAGCTTGATGATCTCCGCACGCATCTGGTTACGCAATTTTGCGTCCAGGTTGGACAGCGGTTCATCCATCAAAAATACCTTGGGATCACGAACCATTGCCCGGCCGATGGCGACACGCTGTCTCTGCCCGCCGGAAAGCGCTTTCGGTTTCCGATTCAGATATTCGGTCAGATTCAAGATTTCCGCCACTTCCTTGACCTTCTTGTCAATCTCCGCCTTGGGAACCTTTTTCAGCTTCAGAGAAAATGCCATGTTGTCATATACAGACATATGAGGATACAGGGCATAACTCTGGAATACCATTGCGATATCCCGATCTTTCGGCTCTACATTGTTGCAGAGCTTTCCGTCAATGTACAGCTCTCCTTCCGTGATGTCTTCCAAACCGGCTACCATACGCAGGGTAGTAGATTTTCCGCAGCCGGAAGGCCCTACCAGCACGATAAATTCTTTGTCTGCGATCTCCAGATTCACATTCTGAACAGCCACGACGTTCCCGTCATAAACTTTCTTCAACCCTTTA